>JASFHE010000050.1:0-17468 GCA_050123415.1 Desulfobacteraceae bacterium
CCGTACTTGACCGCCCTGTGTCCGCTTGCGTTTGTTGAAACCATACCGCCTATGGTTGCAATAACCTCGCTTCCCGGATTCGGAGGGAACATCAGGTTATCTGTTGCCAGCACATTGTTAAGGACATCACAAATAACACCGGTCTCAACCCGCGTGTAAAAATCCTTTTTATTTATTTCAAGAATGTTGTTCATGAGATGAAGATCCAGAATCAGACCACCTCTGATGGCCAGAACAGCTCCTGTTACACTTGTGCCGGTTCCCCTGGGGATTACAGGTATTTTTTGTTCGGACGCCACTTTCATGATAGCAGAGATCTGTTCGGTAGTTGATGCAAAAACTATGGCATCAGGAATACCCTGATGAACAGACATGTCGCGTGAATAGCTCAGACATTCAACCCGGTCACTGAATACGTTTTCTTCTCCGACTATTTTCTTGATTTCATTTATATAATCCATTGCTTTCTCCACCTTTTTTCAGGATATGGTGTTTTTCTTGGTCAGTTATAAACAATAAAAAAGAAAGTATTTCAATAGCATATTAAAAAAGGAAAGTCAGTATTTGATATTAAATTAGAGGGAACGGGCAGGTGTCAGCTTCCTCAATGAGAAAAAGTATTACCCTCGCTAAAATTTCAACTCCGCTCTTATTAATGATGCTTATGGTCTCTTCCGCCCCTTTTTCGGATATAATCCGATACAACCATTGCCCCCTGTTCGCCAGAAGCTATGTCTATGCTCCTGCCTATGCCGGACCCGGCCCCTGTTATCAGCTCAGTCTTCCCTTTCATATTTTTTTCCATTTTTTCTACCGGCGGAAATTATCATGAAAAATTGAATATCAAGTATAAATCTGTTAATTATAATATTCAAATAACATAGACAGTAAAATATTTCATAAATATTACTTGGTGTAAACTTCACCTTAACAAAACTTTTTTCTATCTGGAAGAACATGGAAACAATGAATAATTTCTGGGAACTTGTAAAGGATGTGTGGCAGCATGGTCTTTACGGCTATGATATCAGCCGAATTATAATCGCTGTACTAATCTTTATCTTTTTTCTTCTTATCAGAAAACTCTTTTCAAGCCGGGTTATTTTCAGGTTGAAGACCATAGTGAAAAAAACCGAAACCCGGCTTGATGATGAACTGCTTGAAATACTGGAACAGCCGATCGCCTTCATACCCGTTGTAATAGGTCTCTTTATCTCCACAGAGTATCTATCCTTACCCGATCCCTATGCACTCATCGCTGATCGTCTTGTCCGCTCATTAATCGTCCTTGTAATATTCTGGATCCTGGTAAAGATGGTGGATCCCTTCTCATTCCTTCTGCGTAGTCTTGAAAATATCTTTACAAACGCGATGATAGAGTGGCTCATTAAAGCAGTCAAGACTGCCTTTATCTTTATTGCTTCTGCAACTATTCTGGAAGTCTGGGGTATAAAAATAGGCCCTATCCTGGCAGGACTGGGATTAATCGGTGTGGCTGTGGCACTCGGGGCACAGGACCTTTTCAAAAACCTGATCTCGGGCATTCTCATTATAGCGGAAAAAAGATTTAACATTGGAGACTGGATCAAGGTCAATGGGGTGGTTGAGGGCACTGTGGAGGCCATAGGTTTCAGATCTACTTTTATAAGAAGGTTTGACAAAGCCCCTGTTTATATTCCCAATTCAAAGCTCTCTGATAATTCTCTCATAAATTTCAGCGCCATGAGTCATCGCAGGATCTACTGGATTATCGGTGTTGAGTACAGGACAACAATAGACATGCTTAAAAAAATCCGGGACGGTATTGAGGCATATATTTTTGAGTCCGATGCCTTTGCGCATCCTCCGGAAGTGGCCACATTTGTTCGTATTGACAAGTTCAATGATTCTTCAATTGATATCATGGTCTACTGCTTTACAAAAACAACCGTCTGGGGAGAATGGCTCAAAATAAAAGAGGCGCTGGCTTATAAGATAAAAGAAATCGTTGAGAGCGCCGGAACCGGGTTCGCCTTTCCGAGCCAGTCAATATATGTGGAGTCCTTCCCCGGAGACCAGGCTGAGATATTTGTACCTCCGGCTTGAGCAATCAATCAGAACGGCCACCACCACGGACCCTCAAGACGCTTCTGACATCCCTGCAGTTGTTTGGAATAATAGCTCGCACGGCTTGCTACTTCTTTTGCAGCCTTCTTTAACCATGCCTTGTTTTTATATGTCCCGCGGATAAAACCCTTTTGCCCTTCATGGTAGGCAAGGTAGAGGGCATAGGCGTTATCAGGTTTGATACCGCATTCCCTGTGGCTTTTGTGATTGTACCAGCCTACAAAATCAATAGCGTCGCCAAAATCGTCCCGGTCCGCGCCGTAATTCCCTGTCTCACGCTTGTAGATATTCCAGGTGCTTTCCAGCGCCTGGGAATAACCATAGGCTGTCGAGGGACGGGGACCCGGGAAAATCCACAGGATACGTGTTCGGGGCGGTTTTACTTTTTTCTTAAAACTGGATTCCCTGTGCATCATTGCCATCATAACAGGAACGGGGGATCCCCAGCGTCTGTACGCTTTTTTTGCATCCTTATACCAGCCGCCCTTTTCTTCAAAGATGTCACAGAGGTTTTTTGTATTTTTGGGTGGAGTAGCACACCCGGAGAAAGTAACAGCAGTACACAGCATAATAAAACAGCAAAACAGGCGTACAGGCTGTTTTAAGTAATTTATAATTTCAGGATTGGTTTGCATCATAATATATAATATTCCCCCTCTTTCTCCATCACGCCAGGGCGTTAATAATTATGAGGACTGCTGATCCGTTGTTCAGGGCATGCGCGGTCATGGGCGCTATAGCCGATCCTCGCCACTCCCGGATAGCACTGAGGTTGAACCCTATAACACCAAGTAAAGGAACAGCAACCCAGCCCTGCGGATGGAGGGATGCAAAAATTAAACCCGTGATAATGCCGGAGATTGCCCATGGGAGAAACCGGCGTAAATAGACATAAAACACGCCGCGGAACATGGTCTCTTCCGCAAAGGGGGCATATACACAGACCAGTAAAAATAAAAGGAGCGGTCGTCGACCGAGAGCGAATACAGCCGGATGGGAAGGGGTTTCACCCGCGTATCTGGCCAGGATCATTACAACAATCAGAGCCAGGATCATAAACGGCAGCCCAGTGATATACCCAACGATACCCGCGCCAACTTCACGAAAAATACCTTTTCCGCGATGCCATCCAAGGGCTGTACGATAGTCTCTCCACCCTGCGCCCCGTAACAGCGGCCATAAAATCGGAAGGAGGCCTGCCAATACTGCCATAAGGAGTCCTCCATCGCCAATAACTCCATTGCTGAAAACCAGCATAATTATCAACAGCAGTAGAGGCATTACTATGGAAAGGACCAGGTAAATGGCAAAGGTTTCCAGCAGCAATGTCCCGGGACTTTCCGGTATTACAAGGTGACTCCTGAGTTTTCCATTTATCCCCTGTACAATTGCTATGATGAGCAGTACAAGTCCCCCTACCAGGGCTGCCACAACCATAATTATCATGAGTCCGACAATCATTACCATGCGAGAGGCGGAGTTAAGGACCGTCTTCCGTTCCGGATCAGTGTCAGGTTTATCCTGACTCAGGGCGAGTCGGCCAATCCATCCATAGCCCTTGAGAACATTAATCTGCTGCGAATCGAGTGAAACACTCCCATCCTGATAGAGCTGATAAAACACAGGGAGGTTTTCACCGTCCGTGACCATATCCGGATCTGCCGTCATACGCTTAAGCTTCTGTAATGCCGCGTCTCTGCCTGATATTTCGGCAAGGATCGGAATGCCTGAAAGGTATTTATTATGCCACAGAATACTTTGTATACTCTTGTGTAATTGAGAGGAAGTTTTCTCCAGCATTGGATTTTGTCCGGCTAGTTGTCTGACACCGATAAAATATTTCCCGGTTATTTGAATATTCATATTCAACAGCATATCCGCTGTTTGTGTAGATGAGCTCCTGCGATATATTGTAATTTGAATTATAACAATGGCTGCAATTATGAAAAACCATGAAACCGCTACTCTCACCTTCGACCGATCCATTTCAACCTCCATGTTTTCCGGGACTGCAACTCAATATCTGAAAAATAATCATAAGTTGTTTTTATAAAAAAGGAAATCCTTTTGATCAAGTAATTTTATACCGAAACCGATTTAAACCTCCCTGGTTTGCCTGCTTGAATTGCCAGGATTTATAATTTATATAAGTATGGCAGAGGATAATTTTATTGATACCATATACAAATAATGTAAGCAGCCATTACACTGAATAATTATAAGGCACTATAAATATTTTAATTAAAGAAAGGGATTTGCAATGAGTACTTTTGATTATCCGATATCCCCCAGAGAGAACTATTTACGGCTCCTCAAAAACGAAGATCCCCAATATCTGTGTCATGAGCACATCTACACAAATGGCTTTTTCTTTGACCCTTTAATGCAGGCTTCTTTTCAGAGAGTCGAAGGAGAGATTACAAAAGATAGATGGGGAGTATCATGGAAATGGATCAAAGGTCATGTAGCTGCCAATCCCTATATTAATGAAGAAAACAAGGTAATCAAAGACATCACTCAGTGGGAAAAGTATTTAAAGGTCCCATGGCCTTCGGAAGTTACAGAAGGTTGGGATGAGGCAAGAGCCCGTGCGGACTCCTTTGATCGTGAAAATCAAATACTCATGTGCTGCTGTTTTGGCGGTCTCTTTGAGATGAGCCATATGCTTATGGGATTTGAAGATGCCCTGATGAATTACCTGCTTGAGCCTGAGGCAATGACTGAATTACTCACAGTTATTGCAGACTATAAAATTGAATATATGCAGGTGGTAATTGATAACCTTAATCCTGACATGGTTCATTTTCATGATGACTGGGGAAATAAAAGAAGTCTTTTCATATCACCCGAAACGTGGCGCAAGATGCTTAAACCACATTATGAACGCATCTACGGCTACATAAAATCAAGGGGTGTGCTCATACAGCATCACGCAGACTGTGTGTGCGCGCCTATTGTTGAAGACATGGCAGACCTTGGAATTGACGTATGGCAGGGAATCATTCCGCAGAACAATATCGAGGAAGTACAAAAGGTAGTAAAGGGACGCATGGCCCTCCAGGGCGGAATAGACGGAGCAGTATTTGACTTTGCCGAATGGAATGAGGCTGACGTACGAAAGGAAGTACGCCGGGCCTGTGATGATTATGTTCCTGCAGGTTATTTTATCCCCTGCATACCAAACGGTGTTCCCCTCACCCCGGGAATAAATGATGTGGTTATTGATGAAATCAACACATATGGCAGGGACTTTTTTACCAGATTGAAGGAAAAAAATTTAGATAAAAAGAAATGACGAATGTTTGTTTGAGGATTTAATACCCTTTATTCGTCCTTTGTCACCCGGCATTCGCTATTCGATTGTTCTGATAAAATTCACTGGATGCCAGATCAAGTCTGGCATGACGGGCGTTTGATTTAGTTATTCCCCGGCGCGACCGGGGAATCCGGTTTTTATTTTGGGGGTTTTATTGTTTTGCATCCTGAGGTGCGTTCTCCACTGATGGCAGTTCACAGCCGTCAGGACATACGGTCAGGGTATGAATATAACGCACCTTCCCGTTTTCCAGCCGGAATATATGGGAATCGGGCCAGCTGTTTTCATCGCCGAAATTGGCCAGGCCCACAACCGTTCCCATATCAACATCAACAATAAAGCGCCTGTTGGTAATATCCACACTGCCTTCCAAAGGAGGACCTCCCGTGCATGATGCATCCGGTTTAAGTTCCGGATTGGTATATGTGCCTCCTTCCAGCCGGGCGCAGGGAATGTTCCAGGGCACATTATCTGCCGTGGAAAAGTCCTTAAAGACATCAAAATAGGCGTTTGCCACTCGGATCAGGGTCTCACGGTCGCTCCTCATTTCAGGCGGGAGGACACTCCAGTTTTCCTGGGGAGAATATTTCATGTAAATTGAGGCATTGAAGAGCCAGTCGTCTTTGTCTGTAACAAGGGCTTCCACTTCGGCAATCCTGTCCTCTGTGATTTTCAAACGTGTCCCGATAACGTAAGGGTGACTTCCGCTGGCGCATATAATCTCCGTATAGGTCTCGCAAAGTTCCGTATCAAAAAAACTGCGATGAAAATCCACAACTAGCGGCTCCTTCCAGATTCCCTCTAAAAAAGAAGTTTCCTTCCTGTTTTCAATATACTTAGCATCCGGGGTAAGATACATTATGGTTGAATCGCCATTCTCCAGGGCATCTATATAAGTATCTGCCATCGCCTTAAGACTCTCACGTGCACAAGCCTTTTTTGTTTCGGAAACCGGATCATCATTCACCTGACAGGAGAAGATAACACAAAACAACACAAGAACCGTAATTACACGAGACATATGTCCTCCTTATGTACTCACCGAGATTTGAATTATTGGAAGTATCTGCTGAGCATAGATGGGATAGTCCTGTGAGTCAAGAAAATTAAGTGTACATACTGCGGTGTTAACAGGTATCTTAATAAAGTTATGTGATCTTATCACATTCCATATGTCTAAAAGATTCTTGACATGAAGGACCATCCTCCATACACTCATCAGTCAGGAATGAAAGTGTATATAAAATAAAGCTTCACAAACACGAATCATAAAAAGGGAGTTCTTTTCAACCATAATATATGTCCGATTATTAACAGGGAGGTGAACCGGTATGAAAACCTGTCGCTTTTTTTTAAGTTGTTTTTTACTGATATTCGTAATAATGATTGCTCAACCCTTAATGGCACAAAAGCCCTGTGCAGACCTGGTATCGGAAAAAATACCGAATGTAACCATCAGCAGCGCCGTTTTTATGAATGATCCGTCAGGTTTCCTGCCGCCGAAAACACCCGGGATGTTCGGCACTCCTCCGGGATTGAAGGTGACAGCACAATTTTGCCGGGTGGTCGGATATATCGAACCTGTAAAAAAATCTCATATCCGTTTCGAGGTCTGGCTGCCTCCTGCGGAGAACTGGAACAACCGTTTTCTGGCAGTCACCAATCCTGCCTTTGAAGGCGCGGTCAAATACCAGGGTCTGACCATGTCTCTTGAGAAAGGATATGCCACGGCGTCTTCAGATACAGGCCACCAGGACCCGGGTCACAAATGGGCCATGGGCCATCCTGAGAGGCTTGTCGACTGGGTTCACAGAGCAACCCATGAAACAACTGTCGCCGCCAAACATTTGATAAAGACCTATTACGGCAGGAAGGCCGATTACTCCTACATGGACGGGTGCCATAATGGAGGAAGACAGGGGCTTGTTGAGGCACAGCGTTATCCGAAGGATTTTGACGGGATTCTGTCAGGTGATCCGGCATTCCATCTTACTCATCTGCAGACAGGATCGGAATACCTGAGCTGGGTTGCCTTGAAGGACGGTATCAATGTTCCGGGTTTTCTTCCACCTGCAAAATTTCCAATACTGAATCGCGCTGCACTGGATGCGTGCGACACTTTGGATGGCGTAAAGGATGATGCAATTGAGGACCCGTCCCGGTGTGATTTTGATCCTGTCTCCATCCAATGTTGTGGACCTGAACGAGATTCGTGCCTTACACCTGCACAGGTGGACACGGCACGGCGGCTCTATGCCGGTGCGAAATTCGCTGACGGCACTCAAATCTATTCGGGATTTGAACCGGGAAGCGAACTTGGATGGAGTGCGATGATCAAGGGACCTGAACCGCTGTTTATTAACAACGATTTTTTCAAGTATATAGCCTTTGAAGATCCTGAATGGGATTTTGGTTCCTTTGATATAGATTTAGATACACGCCGGATAGATAAACGCTTGGGCTCCATCATAAACAACACCAGTCCCGATCTGAAGGCCTTCAAGAAAAACGGTGGCAAACTCATTGTATATCAGGCATGGAATGAAACATGGGTTCCTCCCCGTACTATCACCGCCTATTACAAGGATGTGGTTAAAACTATGGGAGGGCAGAATAATACAGAAGATTTTTTCCGCCTCTTCATGGTTCCGGACTCGCCTATGTGTCCGGGCTCTGGCACCATTGATGCCCTCACCGCTTTACAGAAATGGGTGGAAGAGGGAATTGCCCCTGACCAGATACAGGCAAACTACAACAATATGGGCCAGGTATATAAGACCCGCCCTGTGTGCAAATATCCGGAAGTGGCAATATATAAGGGAGAGGGAGATATCAATAAAGCGGAGAATTACAGTTGCGGTAAACCGACCTGGTAACGTTATTCGGCAAGCTGAAACAAAGGAGCGTATTCAATATAGATTATACAGGCCCGGATGTTTTTAATTTTGCGAACAGTTTTCCGGTATGAGGGGCAGTCTCTGACAAAGGACTTTTGAATATTAATTATGTCCGGCGTCAAAGCCTGCCCCTGCTGTTTCATATAACTATTGATTCTGCTGTAGATTGTCACATACCCCGTCCCCATTACTATCTACATAATTAGGACCCTGCCGGGATGCATTGCCGGTTGTATTATTAGCCCTGAATCCTCGCCCACGGCCGCGGCCTTTTCCATTACGTGAACCTGCATTGTCACAAATGCCGTCACCGTCATTATCCACATAGTTAATTCCGCGGTTGGCGCCTAACGCCGCAACACATTTACCATAGCCGCGCCCGTAACCTCTGCCCTGCCCCTGAGCATAGGACCATGACCCGAGGGCCAGAATACAAGCAGTCATTAAAATAATAGTCATTATATGTTTCATAATAAATCTCCCTATTATAGATACTTGTTTAAAATTCACTTTTTCATTCGCGAAACGGCGCCGGTTTTGTTCATTTCATCGTAAGTACTCATCTGGTAATACGCATTTAATGTCATCTTTCTTTCACTTTTTTTAAAAAAAAAGACGATATTGGAGCGGAACGATAGGTTTATTTTAAGGTGAGGGCATATTTGCACGATGTCGTCCTTTCCCTCCTTGCTTCCTCCTTCCAAACCAGGGGCGAACTTCCTGTGCTTTAAAACTGTCTTTTCCTGTCCTGGTCCCTAAAAGTTTGATTTCAAGATCAATGGCAGGTATTAATCTCCCGCGCCAGGTGGCGCCATTTGTGATAACATTCCATTCCTCTCCATCCAGATCTTTGAGTCTGATCATCCCTTCTTCCGGAATTCCAATGATTTTTCCTGCAAGCAGTCCTTTATCCGGTGACATCCAGACCATACGGTTATGGTCTGTAACTCCCCGGTAGAAGGGCAGCTTTTCTTCAAATACAGACTCCAGCCGTTCGGAAAAACCGGCTGCATATAATACCGCTCCGACGATAACTGACAGTAACACGCTCAGGGCCACAACAGTTACGGTCCGATATCGATACCCGCTTTGTGTTCGCCTGAAGTAATAATAGGCAACAACGGAAAAACCTGCCAGGAACAGAACCCAGAAACAGGGAATAAAAAGCAGGATGAATTCCAGAATGCTGTGGCGGTAATGCCGGAAAAGCTCCCACTCGGTGTTATTAATCTGAAAAATAGCAGCACTCGCGGCAATGCTTCCTAAAATAACAGAAAGTAAAAAGAGCCCCCAGACCGTAGACTGCTTTAATAGAAAGTACCCTTTTGTTCGGGGTACAATGCCCTGCTCTTTTATCTTTCCCAGTGTGTCTTTGCTTATATCGTTCATGATTTTATTATTTTCTCTCCAGTTGGCGCTGTTCTGCAATTTTTTTAAATTTTACTTTGGCCCTGTTTAGTAATGTCGCCACACTGCCGGGAGGTTTTTTAAGGATATCGCCTATCTCCCTGTAGCTCAGCTCTTCAAAATAATGCAATACAAGTATGTCCCTGTATTTTGGAGATAATTTCCCGAGTGCTATTCTCACAGCGTTTGCCTTCTCTTTATCCAGATATTGAGATTCCACGTTCAGGGTATCGGTCAGCAGATCGGAAAGTGACCGGGCCTCTTTATCATCAGCGTCAAGTTCAATTGAAAATTGATTTTGCTTTTTTTTACGATACTGGCTGATGATCTCATTATGAGCGATCCGGTACACCCACGTTGAAAATTTCAGATTCATATCAAACCCGTTGAGATTGCGGTATACCTTAATAAAAATTTCCTGGAGCAGATCCTCTGCTTCCTCCCGGCTGACATGAGTCATTCGATGAATATATCGAAGTAAAACAGGTTCATACCTTTTCATGAGAAAATAAAATACATCTTTATCTTGAAGCGAACGTTTAACCAGCGCTTCGTCTGTCATCTGTTCGCAGGCGATATGTGGCAAAGGATGGGTCATTGTCTGTAATTGGTTCTGTAATCTTGCTTAGGTTCTATAATCCACACATGATTATCATAAGATGTTTATGATAATACTCAAACCGCATTTTTTTCAATCAGAATCTCCAGCACCCATCGGGCAGCGCTGCCAACAACACTCATGCATTTGGCAGGATCAGAATGGGCACCAGCCGCCATAAAGGCATCACAGTCGGACGGGTTCTGAAGATCAAATGATCTGCCAAATATCTTTTTCTGGACACCAGGTCTGTCAAGTGTAATACCCTGATCCCTCTTTCCGGTGGGTTAGATTCCTTTTTGAATAACAATATATGGAATTCGCAGTGAGTTTTCAACAGATAAAACCTGCGTCATAATGTTGATATATTGTTTAATACCTGATTATCAATGATACTGCATTTTATTGTTTCTATCTCTATCACAGTCATGGTATGGTGCGAAAATTTATAGAAAGAAAGGAGTATTCAATGTTAAAAAAAGCTTTTAAATCTATTTATCCTGTTTTCATGAATCTGTTACTGGCATTATCCATAGCCGCCTCTGCCGGCGCAAAAGATGAGGATGATCTCTACGATACTGTTGAGCTTAAAAGCGGTGAAAAGGTAACAGGTACACTTTTAACCGATACATTTACTGTCATGACACCTTATATGGTCGTCACCCTTGAAAAGGACAAGATATCGGAAATAAAAATACTTCCTGAAGGTAAAGATCATGATGTCATCCTGCTCAATGCAGGAGGATTAGTTGAAGGAACCATAGAAGAGTTGAGTTTTTTATTCAGGCTCGATTCCGGCGAAGAAATCACGCTTGAAAAAGATAAGTGCAAAAAGATCATTTTGAAAAGTAATAAATAAAGGTTTTGAATCAACAAAGACTATTAAATATTTTCAAATACTGATATCTGGCGAAAAAAGCCAATGATTGGCATATCTTTCATCTTTTTGGTATTTCCGGAATTTCTTTCAAGGTTGTTTATTTGTAACTTACCGAAATTATTGGATTATTCGATACGATAAACTGGCATGATTTCTGCTATTATATTGATTATAAAAATCAGGCTGGATTCAATAAGTTCGGTTTAAAAGGGAGGAACAAAAATGAGAGAAAAGGAATTGTGGATTGCTTATATGCTCTGGCTTTTTTGCGGACTATGGGGAATTCACAAATTTTATCTTGGAAAAGTCGGGATGGGGATTCTTTATTTTTTAACCTGCGGTTTCTTTTTTATCGGGTGGTTTATTGATCTCTTCACATTGCCTTCGCAGGTAGACCGGTATAATCTGAGAGAGTACGCCATGGCGAACAACCAGTATCATCATTATCATCATTATGAAAATCAATCCAATGACCGTGGCAAAATGGATAGCTTCATCCAAAAAACAAAAAGAATGGAACAGCGCCTGCGGAATATTGAGGATATAGTTACATCAGAAGAATATAATTTTCATCGCAGGTTATACAGCAGATGAGATAGTCATCTTCTATATTGAAAAAAGAATGATTAATTACTTATTTAATCTGTGAAGAATGCTTCTCAAAAAAATCTACTCTGGGTTCCAGGAATTTCAGTTTATGGCTTCGGGGATCACTCATAAAGAAATAGCAGTCTTCGAAGATATGATCCCAGCTCCAGAATGATTCGTCAAACCTGAGATACTCTCTTACCATTTCCGTTCCCTTCGGCGCTATGGGATGCATGAGGACAGATGCCACCCTGACCATATGAAATGTGTCAATCAGGATCTGCAACCTGACAGGGTTATCATGATTTTCATTATCAACCTCTTTCATCTTTTCTGCCCAGATCTTATTGATTGATCGGATGAACCTGTCCATCACAGACATGACCTGATGAAATTCATGACGATACATTGCATTTTCATAATCGATTATTGTCTTATTTGCCTGTTCAAGGATTTCCGGAGTAATTTTGCCGACAGGTATCTTACCTTCAGAATATTTCTGGGCAGTATAAAAACAGGATCGGACGGCCCTGTTAAGAACATTGCTTAACAGATTCCCCTCTTTTAGAACCGGGTCTCCATCGTTTTCACTGGCATTGGGATTTATTGGTTTTGGCCTGAAACTGACGCTCCTGATTCCCAGGCCAAGACCGAAAAAGTGTGCCCTCAATTGATCGGAGGTATAATATTCCAGAAGTTCACGGGCCATGGGAGGTTTTACTTTTCTGCTGCTTGACGCCTTTTTATCCAGGAACAGGATATGATTATTGGTGATCAGCCGGGTCAGCCTTAATTCTCCTTTCGGGGGATCAATCAGGGGAGTGCCCTTTTGATCACCCAGAAACATGGCTGATTGCGCAAGCCCGTAAAAATACAGGTTGTCCTCGCCTATAAACTGATAAATCCCGGCTTCCTTATCGCACCAGTAGGACTTCCATTCTTCCCTTTCCCTGCCTGCGGATTCAAGATAGCTGGCTGTAAAGGAAATCGGAGCCCACAGGGATTCAGGCCACACCCAGAAGGTTGATCCTTTTATATCCTCAATATCCGGAGCCGGTACACCCCAGTCTATATTTCCGGTCAGCCTGAAAGGAACAATAGTCTTGCCTGTCCTGTAGAATATATTGTTTTCCGTCAGGATTTTGCAGGCATTCTCCCGGTCTTCCAGTTTTTCAAAGACCATTCGAAAGGATTTTTTTGTACCTTCTTCAAAATGAAAATCCGGCAATGAGGGTTTAATGTCCTCTATCTCTTCCAGTTTGTCCTTTTTAACGTGTATTGTCGGAGGTTCAAAAAACTCAAGTATACTTGAGATCATAAATTGACGGCATCCGGGTTCATTACGCTGTTCCTGAAGAAACCGAACAATCTTTTCCCTGAAGGGCTCGATGTCAATATACCAGTTGGCCGCATTCCTGAATTCCGGTTTTTTCCCCGATAATTTACTGATCGGATTCAGCAGGCTTTTGGGATCATATTGATGGCCCAATGAACATTCATCCGCATAACCGCGTTCAGACCGGCATCCGTTTATTGGGCACTGCCCTTCCACCTGCCGTCCGTTTAAAAAGGTTTCATGCTCTGGATCATAAAACTGGGGAGCCTCCATTTTAATCAGGTATCCGTTTTCATATAACCTATTAAAGAACATTTGACATAGTTCCGTATGAACTTCCGAGGGATTTCCAAATCCTGATGCGGCGAAAAGATTTGGATCAATATCATACATTTCTAAAACTTCTTTTTGCAGATTATGATTAAAACTGACAAATTCTTCCAGGCTTCCGGGAAATTCATTATTTTCATTCAGTTGCCTCCATGATTCAACAACAGGCGAGCCGTAACAGTCTGTCCCGGAAACAAATATGACATTTTCCCTGCCAATTCTGTCACGTAAAAAACGGGCAAAAACATCTGCCTGAACAAATACTCCTCCGATGTGGCCGAAGTGCAGGTCCTTATTGCCATATGGCATTCCCCCTGTAATAACTGCCCTTTTGGGAAATATTGGTCTTTCCATTGAATTATTATGCCTGTTTTATTTATTTAATGTTTATATGCCTGCTTATCGTTTCAACTGATAAACATTATTTAAAATCACTGTATATCAATCCATATCCTGAATCAGGTGAACCAAAGAGTCTTTCAGGTTATTTACACGAAACCGGATATCAAGTTTTTCACCTTCTAATGAGTTTATGATCTCCATGTCAAAACCGTTGTACCCGGCTTCTTCAATCCACTCAGGTTTAAGCTTATCGAGCTCTTCATTCGCTTTTACGGCGATTTCTTTATTATTCCACTCTGTTTTTAAATTTAAGGTACCGTTTTCACCTGACAGTTTATCGAGAGATATCTCTGCTTTTTTTATTGCAGAGCCGAGTTCGCCCTTAAACGGCCCTATGCCATGATCCGGATACTTAAAAAAAGAACCATCCATCACACCATAAGCAAGACAACCTTCCCGGTTCATCCGGTAATAAGGATCGGACAATGCTTCATTTAATTCTCCCGAATTAGTTTCGTCAGCAAGTTGATCCAGGGCGGATATGACAGATTCGGTGCCATTGCTAAAGATAAATGTTCCTTTGTAAAAACCGAGAATACCCTGTTGAGTTTTGTCTCCGTTCCAGTTATTTCTCTGGTCGATCAAAAATAAATCTCCATGTTCGGTGGAAATTTTTCTGCTTTTTAAGTGCTCATTATTTTCAAAGGCCGTGTTAAGGATCATTTTAACCATTCGTGTTCCTGTTCCGAAGTTTGCAGCTATAATATACACAGAATCTCCTGCTGCATCATATGAAAAGGATGCTGTCGCTTCCTTTGGAGAAAACCATTTAATCAACTGGACCGGGTCCTGCTGGCCTTCAAAATAGTTTTGAAATTTTTCAAAAGGTTCGGGAAGTTGTTCGTGAAAACGATTCCGGTTAATTCTTTGAGCTTCTTTGAACACATCGGAGATTAGCTGCATCACCTCCTGATTCCGGGAAATATCTTCCAACCTGAAAGCCGCAGATGAACCGGTATTCAGGATTCTATCAGTCGGAACCTGATCTTCTGTTGAAAAAAACCACCATCCGCCAAAACCAACTGCAATCAATACCAATCCGATTATTGTTGCACAACCAATTCCACACCCGATGAGAGCCTTATTTCCTGAGGACCTTGTTTTTGGATATTGTCTATCCGGTAAAGGTGGAGGCATAGTCATTTTTTTCTCCTTGAATACGACAGATTTGTATAGTGGTGAAATAATACACGATTTTCAATCAGTTATATATCTATCATTTTTTGTCCTTTTACCGCCGCAATGTCAACTTTTAATCTTACAGACGGACCATTTTCTCCCGGTTATTGAAATCTAGGGCTTGACCAATCGGCTTATTCTGGTATATATTATAGCGTATGAGATTAAACTGATTATAAATCCTTATTACTATAATTATTTAAGGAGGAGTTACATATGAAATTGCACAAAACAATCATTGCATTTTTGTGCATAGGCTTGGTTTCCTGTTTTTTGATGGGCAGTCAGGTCAATGCTGCAACTGATGGAAAGATTACGGTGCTCAACCCGCTGGGTACACCACCTCCAATCGAGGTAAAACAGATGGCCCCGCGTCTGGATAACCTGGACAGCAAAACCATCTACCTGATTAATACCGGTTTTCCCAATTCCGGCCGCCTTCTGGAAGAGATGAGCAAATGGTTCAAGGAAAACTATCCGAAGACTAAAATGGTGATGGCTCGTGCAGGAATGTCCAACATTCCCCCGAACGTGATGGCGGAGATTGGTGAGAAAGCAGACGCAGTGATCCTAGGGGTGGGGCATTGAAGTGTCTGTGCTCCCGGGGCAGTTCGCCTCGCAATCGATTTGGAATCCACATTAAAAAAACCCGCGATACCTATCCTCGTTAGCGATTTTTATGAACAGGAAATAGAGGTATCCTATAACTACGGCATGCCGGGAATCAGGATCCAGTATGTCCCCGGTCCGGTCTGGGGAAAGGACAACGCGCAGCTCAAGGCTCAGATTATTGAAGGGCATAATCCTCTTACAGAAAAACCGGGTATGACGGTTATGAAGGAAATTGTGGAAAAATTTACCAAACCTCTTACCGGCAAGGAAAAAAACCCCGGAGAATTGAAACATCACCCGCCGCCGGCCACCTATACAGGTACTCCGGCTGAGCTTCAGAAGCTTTTTCTTGAAAAAAGATATACCGATTTTATGCCGGTCATACTTCCGACAAAGGAACTGGTTGATGAGATGCTGATGGGCACAAGCCATGATCCTGACGAAGTACTCGCCAAAATGAATCCCGGATCAGAAGCAGGTGAAATGTGGACATATACGGTTAAAATCGCAGCCATCAACGCTGTAATGGCGGGTGCCAAACCCGAGTATTTTCCGGTAATCCTTGCGATAGGTTCTACCGGCACGCCCGCCGTGAATATTTCCGATAACGGATTCATGGCCGGGGCGGTAATCAACGGAAATATCCGCGATGAAATAGGGCTTAACTATGATATCGGCGCTGTAGGACCATTTGCTCATGCCAATACAACCATCGGCAGGGCCTGGAGTCTCCTTTCCATTAATGGCGGGAACTGCGGAAAAGTGGGAACTACCTACACGGGGACTGTCGGAAATCCAATGAACGCCATCAATGTTATCATTGCTGAAAACGAAGAGAAATCCCCCTGGAAGCCTTTTTCTGTCAGGAGGAGCGGATCAGGAGGCGGATTTGGATTTGGCGGTCCGCCTGCCTCGCCTGTCACTTATGAAAAGGGCGAGAATGTTGTAACGCTTTTAATGGGCTGGGGTATACTTTCCGCGGTAAACTGGAAAGCCAACGACTGGTCAGAGCTTCCGAACTATGCTCAGGCTATCAAGAATATCTTCAATCAGCAGGGAACAATGTTCGGAACTTTTGCAGTCCTCGGCCCGGTCGTTGCCAATAATATCAGTGATGCCGGCTATGATACGGTGGACAAACTCACCAAGTATGTTACCGATACAGGAGCCGCTCCCAAAAGTGGTCCTGGCGGTTTTGGTATGCGAGCGAATTTCAATGTAGTTGTTACAGGCTCGACCAACAACAACTACTGGATGATAGGCGGTATGGTACCCGCCCAGTCGGTCAAGATCGACGAATGGAGATAGAATAAGTATTCAGCAGTAGGCAATTTCAAAAGCAGTCGTCAGTGGATCAACGCTGACAACTGCTTTTTTGTTCTATATTTTCCTCCCTTCCCTCAAAATAGGGGACGTACTTCAAAATATCAATCCAAGTTTATCTAATCGAATATGAGTTTGCTTCGACTATCTCTCTACCCCTCCTCACTGAATATACAATTGCTGATTGGGAACGATTCAACATCAATGCTAACTTACTTTGGGTTACTCCAAGTTTCTCTGTTGCCCAGTAACATAAAATACTTCTTGCTTTGATTCTTTTTGCATCCCTTATCCCATCCGCAATCTGCTCTGGTGATAATTGTGTTAGTTCCGCAACATATTCAATAAGCCGCTCCAGATTATATCCCTTAGCTTTGAGTTCATATTTCTCTTTTACTTTTTCTTCTGCTCTTTCAAGCTGATTTTGAACAGTTTGTTTTAAACATTCTAATGATATCAGAGTGTTATTGTAGTATAAATTTATCTTGGCACTA
>JASFHE010000051.1:0-17321 GCA_050123415.1 Desulfobacteraceae bacterium
AAGGGGGCAGTCATGAATTCAAATGACTGCCTCCTTAAATTTTAGTTATTGATATTCCCGTTAAGGTTAACTGCGACCATCTTGGATACACCGGCGTTTTCCATTGTAACACCGAACAGGCTGTCCACTATCTCCATTGAGCGCCTGTTATGGGTAATCATAAGCACCTGGGAATATTTCTTTATCTCCTTTAAGAGATCATTGAACCTGTCTACATTTGCCTCATCAAGTGGCGCGTCAACCTCATCAAGAAGACAAAAGGGACTCGGCTTGATAAGATATATGGCAAAAAGTAACGACATGGCAACAAGGGCCTTTTCTCCACCCGAAAGCAGACCCATATGACTGACCTTTTTACCCGGAGGCCTGACTTCCACAAGAATGCCGCTTTCAAGGGGATTGGATTCATCAGTGAGTCTCAAACGGGCCTCTCCTCCATTAAAAAGAATCGGGAACACACTCTGTAACTGGGTATTTACGTCAGCAAAGGTGGTCGTAAATCTTTCAAGGCATGTCTTGTTGATCTTTCTTATGGCCTGCATGATGGATTCAATTGAGGTCAGAAGGTCCTCTTTCTGCCCCAGGATAAACTCGTAACGTTCCTTCTGTGCCTCATGCTCCTGTATTGCCATGAGGTTTACTTCTCCGAGTTTTTCACGCATTTCCTTCTGGCGTTCCAGCTCATGCCGGGTTTCCTGTTCATCATGGTCTTCGGTGAGGTACTCTCTGTATATTTCCGCAAGATTATGGTTCGACTTTTCTCTTACCTGCTCAACCAGGGTTTCCATCCTTATTTCTATCTTGGATTGCTCCATCCTTGTAATGCTTATCTTTTCCTTGAGGATATTCAGTTCTTCCCGGATGCTCTCCAGTTTTCTGTCACTCTCACGGATCTCCGCGTTAAACAGGTTTCTCTCCTGCTGGGCGTCATCTACCATTTCCCTGGCATCCCTGAGTTTTTCATAGTACTTGCTGATATTCTCCCTCAACACCTCTTCTCTCTCGGCAAAATGCCTCTGTTTTGCCTGACATTCTTTTATGTCTTCAGCTATCTTGTCCAGTTTGTTTTCGGATTCCTCATAATAGCTGTCGATTCTCTCGATCTCCCGCGCAAGGCCTTTGCTTTCCTCCATTGAGACACGGTATTTCATCTTTACTGTTTCAAGTTCTTCCCTGATCTCATCAAACTCTCTTTCACATTCATCAAGCTCTCTCTTCTTCTGGAGAAGAAACTCTTCTTCTTTCTGTTTTTTCTCTTCACACTGCACCAGCTCGTCCTTGTTTCTGCTAAGGGCATCGTTATGTCTTGCCTCTTCATTCATTCTTTCTTCAAGCTCTTTTGCGAGTCTTTCGGAGAGCCTTTCAAACTGATCCAGTTTATTACTGAGCTGGAATATAACCTTGTCCAGTTCGTTTAATTCATCCTGGCATTTATATTTTTCTTCACTCAGCCTGGAGAGGCTTACTCTCATTTCTTCCTCTTCGAGTATTATTCCTTCCAGACGACCGGTTGTTTCGGAGACTTTCCCGGTTAACTCCTTCACCTTTTCTTCCAGTTCGTTTATTTCTCTTTTTTTAGCCAGAAGCCCGTGCGCTCCAAGCTTGCCGCCGCTGATGATACCGTTTCTATCTACCAGGTCTCCTTCGGGAGTAACAAGGGTGGTATTGCGTCCGTTGCTTCTCCAGGCATCAACTGCCTGATCAAGGGTTTCAGCCATGGCAATATCACCCATAAGCATATCTACCATACCCTTGTATTTTTCAGATACGGTTATCAGGTCTTTGAGCAACGGGAACCCGGTATGGGCATGGCCGTTGTTATTTCCATTGACATCGCTTACAGAAATAAAGCTTCCCCTGCCCCTTGCCTTTTCCTTTAGATACCTTACCGCATCCTTGCCGTCATCCTGGTTTTCAACCAGTATGTACTGAAGCCTGTCGGAAAGGACGGCTTCCACAGCCTGTTCATATTTTGTATCAACCTGGATTACATCCGCTACAAGGCCCAGCACCCTGCCTTCATTTTTGGCTGCAAGGTCCTGGGCCTTCATGATGGTTCGGACTCCCACCTGGTAGCCTTCGTAGTTTTCATTCCAGGATTTAAGGCTGGAAAGCCTGGTCTTTGTTATATTCAGCTCATTATCAACGGTCTTCAGTTCGTTTTCCGCTGTCTTCCTGATGGCCTCAAACTCCTGCGAGCTTTGCTCTTTTTCCCGGATGTCCTTTTCTATGTCATTCAATTTCAGTGAAAGGGCGTCCCTTAATTCACCCTTTTTCGCAGAGGTTTCTACAAGGGTTTCAATATTGGCGTCTATTTCCTTTTTCTCGTTTTCCAGCCTTGCTTTTCTATCGGTTATCTCTGCAATCCTCTTGTTAAGATAATCCAGCTCCTTGGTCAGCCCGGCTTCCTTTGACACCCCGGTATTCACCCTTGTCCGGGCGACTTCATATTCTTCCTTTATCTCGGTCAATAATTCTTTTCGGCCTTTCATCCTGCCTTCAACAACAGCGACTTCCTCCTCGGACTCCCGGGCATCATCCCTGAGTCTGGCAATCCTTTCCCGGAGCAGTGTTTTTTCCTCTCCGAGAGAAACCAGTTTTCTCCTGATGTCCTCTATCTCCCTGTTATGCCTTTCTTCAAGACCTGCCTGCATCTCTTTTTCCCTGGCCAGGGATTCAAGGGTGGATTCTTTTCTTGCGAAGTCTTCCTTCAGGTCCTGGTATGTATTATTCAACCTTGAAATGATCTGATCCTTTTCATCCAGCTCAAGGTTCATGGTCTCTATTTTGCTGTGGATCCCCGAGAGAGTGGTTGTAAGGGTTACCTCATTCTCAAGAAGATCATCGGTAGATTTCTTGTTTTCGCCGGAAGCCGCAATAAGATCGTTATACAGATTGGAATTTAATACAAGATCGAGCCTTCGGATTTCCTGACCTATGGCCTTGTACCTTCTTGCCTTCCCGGCCTGCCTTTTAAGGGACCGCATCTGTGTCTGGACTTCCGACAGGATGTCTTCAACCCGGCTCAGGTTGCCCTTTGTGAGTTCAAGTTTTCTGCGGGCCTCGGCTTCCTTCTTTTTAAATCTTGTAATACCTGCGGCTTCTTCAATCATCATCCTTGTTTCTTCGGGCTTCTGTTCAACAATAGAACCGATTCTTCCCTGACCGATAATTGAGTAGCTCTTGTTCCCGAGGCCTGTGTCCATAAATATTTCATGAATATCCTTGAGCCTGCAGGGCACGTTATTGAGCAGATACTCACTCTCACCGGAACGGTACAGACGTCTCGTGACCGAGATCTCATGTTCTCCCGCGAATTCCGTGGGAAAGGACCCATTGCCGTTTTCAAGAACAAGAGAAACCTCAGCCATGCCGAGAGGTTTGAAATCACCGGCACCGCTGAAAATGATATCTTCCATATTGCGCCCGCGTAACTGTTTGGCGCTCTGCTCTCCCATTGCCCACCGGATAGCATCAACAATATTACTCTTCCCGCAGCCGTTCGGCCCGACAACCGCGCTGATACCGCCGGGAAAGGGAATATCGACCTTGTCCTTAAAGGACTTAAAACCCACGATAGAGAGCCTTTTTATTTTCATGAGGGACTCCTGTATTGACTTGAAATATTACCTTGAAAATGATGAAAAAATTATCATCAATCGCATAAATTGTAAAGAACAAAATACAACATGATGTGCAGCAATTTATGTAATTGCCTATATATAGTATTTTTTTAACCTAAATTGAGAAAAACATTGACATATTTCAAAATAACTATCTAGAATGCAAAAATTATATTAAATTTCTGTTTTGACAGATATAATTCAGCAGATTAAACAGTTCCAGATATCTCCCGGAGATCAAATTGAAAAAGATAAATTATAAAGCCTGTTATCCGGTATTCCTGCCAATGGCCGCGGTCCTGTTTAACCTGTTTTTTGTATCGTTTTCATTGGCAGAAGATGAAAATGAAGAGACATATTCAATAAGCCTGGTGCAAACCGCTGAAGTCGCCAGGGAAACCATTGAACTGGACAACAAAAAAATCCTCACTGAAACATATACGGCAAAAGAGGGCGATCATATCTGGCAGCTTCTTAGAAGCAGGGACCTGCTCAAAAAAAATAAGCTGGGAGGAGTTCTTTCAGCCCTGAAAAAACTGAATCCTTCCCTTTCAAATATTGACATGATCCACCCCGGTGAAAAGATCATTATTCCACTGGTCATTACTCCCATTACAAATAAGGACGAGCCTGAAAACACCGCGGATATTGAAACCGTTTCTCTTAAGGACATTGAAAACCTCGAGTATTACACGGTAAGTTCAGGTGACAGTCTTATCAAGATCATTAATAAAAAATACTCCATACCGGGAAATGAATTATATGACGAATACCTGAACCAGTTGAAAAAACTCAATCCCGGGTTAAAAGACCTTGACCACATATATCCCGGTCAGAAGGTAAGGCTGCCAATATATTCTCCAAAGGTTGTCAGGGGAACAATTGAACAAAAACCGGTAAAACCGAAAAAAGACAAAATCCTGAAGCCTGAAGCAAAAGAATTAGGGAATCATCTGAACAGGATATTCACCCTGATAGGGGAAGAATATGTGCAGCAGGGAACGCACTTTATCCCGCTAAAAACAGGGGAGAAAATTAATCTGAATACTGAGACATACCCTCTTATCAACTTAAGGAACGGGGAAAAAATAATAGTAGATTTATTTAACAGCCTGCCTGATAAAGATAAAATGGCCGAGCTGATAAGATCAAACTGGGACAACTACCGGATAGTCCATATTACCGGAAAAGATGATCTTGAACGAGCTGTCGCAAAAATCCTTTCAGCCTGTAATTATGCCAGAGTATATACAAAGGATGAAAGCCTTGTATTTGAAGATGACATTAAAATGGAAATAACAGTTGACTGGATAATAAAGCTTTTGCCTGAACCTTCAGACATTAAAGACAATATAATCTGCCTGAACATGAATAATGATAAGAGTGAAACAGTACCTTCTCCTTTAAAAGATTTTCTTGCAAGCCAGGGAATAAAAATAATCGATTACCCGCCTGACTCCGGGAATAAAAAGGCTGTTCCTCCTGCCCCGGATGCTGTCAGTATAGATGAGAACAGGAATAATATAGTCGAAAAGATACTTGAACTGGCCGGTCAGAAATATTCAGCCGGAAAAGATATCCCTATTTACCAGGCGAAAGATTCGGACTTTAATCTGATTGTACCGGCCGACTATTATTTTAAAAGAAACGGAAAGGACTGCATCATCGACCTGAATGGTATAGGCGCTGATATAGTAAACATTCTTAAAGAACACAAATTTCTCGTGCTGCCTCTGTCAGGTGAACCTGATGCACAGAAGCTTGCAGGAAAAACCCTCGATTTTTTAGGTATAGAAAATAACAAAAACCATACCTTTTATGCCTTACCTGAAAACAAGAAAAAAAATGTAAAGATCATCATCCCCGGAATACTCTTTAAAGATGCCGGAGGTCAGTCTGCCTTCATTTCTTCCATCAATCTTTCCCCTGATATTTCCGAATTTTTATCAATGAAGGTTGACAATATTTTCTTTATTAAATCCTCCCAAGAGGCCGAGTAACATGGAAGCAAAAATACTCGTAATAGATGATGAAGAGAGCATCAGATTTACCTTTGAAACCCATCTTACAAATGAAGGGCACGAGGTATTCACCTCAAAAGATTATCAATCAGCCATTAAAATAATTGAAAAGAATAATCTCGATCTGGTCTTTGCCGATCTTATACTCAAGGAACATACAGGAATAGAGATACTGAGCAAGGTAAAGGAACTTGGCCTGAACTGTCCGGTAATTATGATGACAGGAAATCCGAGTATCCAGACAACAACCGAAGCCGTACGGCTCGGGGCATTTGACTACCTTTTAAAGCCGATATACAAAGAGCCGCTCCTCAGGGCAA
This sequence comes from Desulfobacteraceae bacterium, assembly GCA_050123415.1. Lineage (GTDB taxonomy): Bacteria > Desulfobacterota > DSM-4660 > Desulfatiglandales > HGW-15 > JAAZBV01. The sequence goes on from JASFHE010000051.1 coordinate 5,965, forward strand.
CGAAAATCGCACTGGATCATAAGGCACTGATTGATTTAAAGAGAACAGTCGAAGAAGAAAACGAGAGGATTAGAAACAACCTGGAGGCGATATTCAGGAGCGTTAATGACGGAATAATTACATTCACAAAAGATATGACAGTGATTGAGGCCAACGACGCGGTTGAAAACATCTGCAATATAAGTCCCAGAGACCTGATCGGTAAAAAGATTCCATGGATAAACTGCCGGTGCACCAATGCCTGCGAAAATATTCTCAGGGAAACATTAAAAAGCCAGACAACCATCCGTGAAACACGAATAGATTGCGGTCAACTGGATCAGGCTCATCAGGTCGTCTCGGTTACAAGCTCGCCGCTTATGAATAAAAACAATGAATCAATCGGTGCTGTGCTTGTAGTCAGGGATGTAACAAGGCTCAACGACCTTGAAAATGAGTTAAGGGAGCGTCATCAGTTTCATAATATAATAGGAAAAAGCAGCAAGATGCAGGGGATATACAGGCTCCTTGAGGACCTTGCCCAGACAGATACTACTGTCCTTATCACAGGCGAAAGCGGTACGGGAAAAGAGCTTATCGCCAAGGCCCTGCATTACAGCGGCCCGAGATCATTCAAGCCCATGGTTACGGTAAACTGCTCGGCGCTGGCTGAAACTCTGCTTGAAAGTGAATTGTTCGGGCATGTTAAGGGAGCATTTACCGGTGCCCTGAACAACAAGGTTGGACGCTTTCAGGCAGCAGACCAGGGAACCATGTTTCTGGACGAAATAGGCGATATCGCCCATTCTGTGCAGCTTAAACTATTGAGAGTTATCCAGGAAAAGGAACTGGAGCGGGTTGGAGATTCTCATCCCATAAAGGTTGATGTGAGGATAATAACAAGCACCAACCAACCCTTAAAACAGAAGGTCGAAAAAGGTGAATTCAGAGAAGACCTCTATTACAGACTTAAGGTTGTTGAGGTCATCCTTCCACCTCTTCGGGAAAGAAGAGAAGATATCGAACTTCTGGTCATACATTTCTGCGATCTCTTTAATAAAAAATTCGGCAAGAATATCGAAGGTGTTGCAGAAGATGTGCTTAATGCATTCATGCACTACCCATGGCCGGGCAACATAAGGGAGCTTGAGCATGCATTGGAGCATGCCTTTGTGCTGTGCCATAAAAATATCATTACAATAGACCATATCCCTTCGGAAATAAGAGATTACAGGGTATCATTTAGCAGAAACCCGGGGCCGGACAATGCAGATGAGACTCGAAAAATCACTGATGCCCTTAAACAGGCAGAGTGGAACAAGGCAAAGGCCGCCAGGCTTTTAGGCATAAGCAGGCAAACACTCTACAGGAAAATGAAGGAAAAAAATATCCGGGAATATATGCCTTAGCATGTAACAGTGTCACGTTACACATCAGCTAATATGTTACACATGTTACACATTTTTATCTAAATACAGAAAACATTTTTTAATCTCCTCTCCAGTGTTCCGATTCCGGAACATCTCTCCTGAACCTAATATCTTCCTGTTTTTCAATCAGTTAGACAACAACAATGTATCAGTTATTCAATACGTGCCAGTCACATTACTCATTTTGGGGATCTGGCACAGTATTTGAAGTATTATCAGACGTTAAATCAATTACATACAGCGAGTATAGGTGGGACATCTGGATTTTATGTTTTAACAGGCAGCTCATAAACCAGAATATTTTATTGTTTTCGTTATATTTCTGAGGTTGGAATGTTGTCCGGCAGCGCCCTTACAAAAGAATGGCTTAAAGATCGTCTTGCAATTGAGGAAGCCGTCTCAAAGATTTCAAGAATATTCTTATCTTCTGACAGTGTTGAACTGGAAGAGGTGCTTTCCATTATCGGAAAAGCCTCTTCTGTGAGTCGCACGAGTATCATATGTTTTAATGACAATACAGATGAAATCAGAGAAATACATGAATGGTGCAAACCCGCGATTCTGATAAAACATGAAATAAAGGATTCTGACAGAACTTTTTACCAATGGCTGTTTGAAAGGCTCAAACGGGACAATATTATCATGGTCCCCGACATTGCTGTCATAGCGCGGGAAAATGAAAAAGAAAAGAATATCCTTGACACGAGGAACATCCGGTCAATACTGGCAGTGCCGATCTACTCTCCTTCAGACTCTTTTTTTGGTGCAATCTCCTTCGAAGACCTTCAAAGTCCAAGGGAATGGCTGGGTGAAGAGGTCCAGACTTTTCGCGTGATATCAGGCATGATCAGCACCTACTGGGAAAGGAAAAATGTTCTCGAAGCACTGGCAAAAAGCGAAAAAAATTATAAAAAGCTCTATGAAGATTCAAAAAAAGCGGAAGAAGTATACCGTTCCCTTATAAATTCCTCTGCTGATGCCATTGTCATTTCAGACCTGGACGGTAAAACAAGCTATGTCAGCCCTTCATTTACAGAGGTCTTCGGATGGACCATTGATGAAATTGAAGGAAAAGAAATACCTTTTATACCTAAAGTTGTTCAGGCTGAACATGAATACATGATATCGGAAATCATAAAGTCAGGTAATGCATGCCAAGACATCGAAACAAGGAGATACACAAAGGATAAACGATTACTGGAGATAAGCCTGAGTGTCTCAAGATATGATGACCATGAAGGTAAACCAGCCGGGATACTTTATCTGTTAAGAGATATCAGTGAGAGAAAGCAGCTCGAAGCACAACTGATCCAGGCTCAGAAAATGGAGGCCATCGGTACGCTGGCAGGCGGCATCGCCCATGACTTTAACAACAGTCTTCAGGCCATTTTCGGCTGCACGGAAATGCTCCGGCTTGGTAAAAATGAGAATGATCCGGACTTTTCCAAATTGAAAACCATTGAAAAGGCCATCCAGCGGGCAGGTAAACTGACGAAAAGACTGCTCATTTTTGGAAGGAAAATGGAGAATGAAACAAGGCCGGTCAATCTCAATCATGAAATAGACCAGGTATCGCAGATTCTCAAACGAACCATCCCCAGGATGATCGATATCAAACTGAATCTTGATATTGGTGTCAGTCATATAAATGCAGACTCGAACCAGCTTGAACAGATCCTTATGAACCTGGGGATAAATGCCAGGGACGCCATGCCGGACGGCGGGGAGCTGGAGTTCAAAACCGAAACCGCAGTTATTGATGAAATCAGCGGCACAAAAATTCCCGGGGTTGAACCAGGTGAATATACCCTGCTCACAATATCAGATACCGGTTCAGGTATGGACAGTGACACACTGGAACATATATTCGAGCCGTTTTTTACAACAAAGAAAGTTGGGGAAGGAACAGGCCTTGGTCTGTCAATGGTATACGGAATAGTAAGGAGTCATGGAGGCTACATTACATGCAGCAGCCGGCCCGGAAAGGGAACATCCTTTTTTATATATTTCCCTGCTATAAAAAATACCGGGGCCAAAAATATAAGTATGACAGTCGAGCCAACTCCCAGGGGAGGAAATGAGAATATCCTCTTTGTTGAAGATGACGAGGTAACCAGGGAGATTGGTGAAGAAATATTGTCACAATTCGGCTACAAAGTATTTACTGCCCCGGATTGCGAAACAGCCATCAGCTTTTACTCTAAAAATCAAGAAAAAATTGACCTTATAATATCAGATCTGATTATGCCCGGAATCGGCGGTAAAAAACTTTTAGAAACCATACTTTCCATGAATCCGGAAGCAAAGGTTATTATCGCAAGCGGGTATAATGTTCAGGAATCTGCGCTTTGTGCCAAAGAATGGGGTGCCAGGGATTTTATCAGCAAGCCCTACGAATTAAATAAAATGTTAAAGGTGGTAAAAAATGTACTGAGTTCATCATAAATTCAAAAATAAAACATCGTCTGTTCTTTCATGATTTAATGAATTGGTAACGTTCAAAAGCGTGACTGAAGATAATGAAAATATCAGGTTGAAGCTGCACTGCACCGGTTATCTGCTGTTATTCCTTTTTGCTGCTGTCCCTGCTCTAGTATGGTTCTCTCTGTGACAATGATGCTCCTTCTGCTCTACTGCTAATGTTCCGCTTCCGTTGCTTACGCTGTCTTTCTTTTTAAAGTTCCTTTTCCATAACTTTTGGACGTTTCCAATTTATTAAAGTTACAGCAGAACGGAGTAAAAGTGATATGTTAAGAAACAGAAGATACCCTGCCTGTCCGGTCCCTGCCGGGGTATATAAAGTGAGTGAAAGCAAGAATGAAATATTAAACGCCTATCTCGGAACATGTGTAGGTCTCACACTGTGTGATAAAAAGGCAAAGGTTGGCGGGCTTATACACATGCTGCTCCCTGAGCCTAATGGAAGCCATTATCCGGGGAACCCGGGCAGCTACGCCCTTACCGGGCTTCCGCTCTTTATCAGGGAGATGTGCAGCAGAGGTTCGGGGATCCCGGAGCTTGAAGCAACAATCGCGGGAGGGGCTCTTGTCGGCGATCTGTCAGAATCGGACATGGATCTCGATATTGGAGGAAAGACAGTAGAAATAACAGAAAAAATACTGCGCAATGCGGGGATATCCGTTATTAAAAGGGAGACTGGCGGATTTTTCAGCTGCCGTTTAAGCCTGAACCTGGGGACAATGGAAAGTGATATATATCCTATCTATGATCCTCCGGATATCATCGACACAGAGATTGAAAGACCTGATTTAATCCAGCTGCAGGATGCCATTACCAGGGTGCATTCAATACCGCAGATAGTTTTTAAAATCCTGAGAATGGTACGGGAAAACAAATGCAGCCTCAAGGACATTGCCGACGAGGTGAAACAGGACCAGGTAATATCAGCAAAATTGCTTAAATTATGTAATTCGGCATTCTTCAACAAAAAAATTCAGGCCGACTCTATAGACAGGGTACTGGTCATGCTTGGAGAAAAACAACTGCTCCAGGTAGTGATGTCCGCGGCATTTGAGGATTTTTTTACGAGTAACAGGAAGGGGTATTCACTTTGCAAAGGCGGTCTTTATAACCATGCCATAGGAACCGCTATGATAAGCGAAAAACTGGCTCAGATGACACAATGCGTTCAAACTGATATTGCATATACAGCAGGCCTCCTCCATGATATCGGCAAGGTTGCTCTTGATCAGCACATGGGCCGGGCTTACCCGTTTTTTTACAGAAGAACCCAGATAGACAATGAAAAACTTTTTCTGGCAGAAAAGGATACATTCGGTATTACACACGATGATGTCGGGGCAATGCTGGCGGAAAAATGGTCACTGCCTGATTCTCTTATTGACTCCATAAAAAACCATCATAATCCTGACAACGCCGCTTCGGACAAGGTTCTGGTAAGTATCGTTTACCTCGCAGACCTGCTCATGTCCAGATTTCTCGTCGGACAGGAGCTTGATAGGCTGGATACAAACCACCTGAAAAGAAGCCTCCATACCCTGGGATTGGATACAGGTAAATTTTCAAATGTAATTGAAACTATTCCGGACCAGATATTTCAGTTGCCTTACGAAGGAGAACTGCATAGCGCCTCCATGAACTGAACGGAAAGAAAAAAACATGTAAAAAGACTTGAAGAGCTTACGAACAAAAGTGAAATTTTATAAGGGACAGTCTCAAAATACTAAAATATTTTGCAGAGAATCACACTGACATTATCTCTCCCGCCTGCAGACAGGGCTTCATTGACAAGCATATCCGCGGTATCAGGAATGCTTTTATTTTTGTTCAATATTTCTTCGATCTCTGTGTCAGATATCATATCGTTCAGGCCGTCACTGCAAAGAAGATAGACATCTCCTGCTTTCCTTTCACCCCAGTTAATATCAGCTTCTACTTCAGGGTTATTCCCCAGCACCCTGGTGACCAGATGTTTTGCAGGAGCTTCTCCCGGAGAACCGGCCTTCTCCCATTCCGCGTAGAGAGAGTGATCAATGGTAAGGCATTTTAACCTGCCTTCGCGCAGTCGATACACACGACTGTCTCCGACATGAAACCAGCATATATGACTATTTTTAATAAAGATAAATCCGACAATTGTTGTCCCCATATATTTTGCGAGGTTCCATTCGCTGTTACGTTCCACCATCACAGCCGCGGCTTTTTTAACCGCTCTGTGTATTACCGTATATACGGGTGCGACTTCTGCGGAGCCCCCCTCCGGAATTGTGACATCGTCCTGTTGATTGTATATTTTTTCAGGCAGGAGCAGATCACTGAGGGTCTCAAGGGCAATACGGCTTGCATCAGAACCTCTCTCATGCCCGCCCATACCGTCGGCGAGTAAAAGGACTTTCCCTGTATCATGTATCCATATATGATCTTCATTTGTTGCCCTCAGGCAACCCACATCGGATATGCCCGTGACAATGACATCCGGTGTATCTGTCTGGAGAACAGTTCTTTCTTTATTTCTCAAATTAAAAGGACTCATTGGCTAGACATCCTTCAGGAGAATATTTGCATCGGATCCATTATACATAGCATCAAGTTTTTCATAACACTTTTTGATTTTTTCTATCTCATCTGATTCGGCGAATTTAATATCGTCATTTCCCAGTTTCTCAAGAGAACTTGTCACATAATGGATAGTAAGAGCGTTTACATCCCTGGCGGGCTGATAGTAGCATATCTTTTCATCGTCGCCCTCTGTTTCCGAGAGGATATGACATTTGACAAGATCATCAAGTAATTTATTGGTAAGTCTGACAGGAAGCTCAAGGAATTCAGCTATTTTTTGGGCTGACCATGGGTTTTCACCTTTTACAAAATTTTTAATACATATATTTGCGACCCTTAATGAAAGTATTTTTTTAAGGGATACACTTACAGTTTCAGACATGGGTTCCATTTCATATGTGTCAACGTTCTGATGCGCAAAGGCTATCTCCGCGCCAAAAAGTATGATAAGCCAGCTTACCTGAAGCCAGATCATAAAAAGCGGAAGAGCTGCAAGGCTTCCGTATATTGTCCCGGCTTTAGAAAAACCTATCTGTAAGGTGATATAAAGAATTTGCCATACGACATATATAGTGCCTGCAACAACTCCTCCCATGAAGCCGGACCGGAACCTTACCCTTGTATTGGGCATAAATATATACATGAAGAGCAAAAGAACCCAGAATACGAAAAAAGGCGATATCTTCAGGGAAAAGAAAATTATCTTGCTGAGAATAGGGCCAAGCAGCATAATTTTAGACATAATTGGAGTGATCGCTGTTTTAACAAAAACTGTTATACCACTGGAAAGTATAAAAAGAATCGGTGCGATAAAAAGAAATGTCAGATAGTCACTGAATTTACGGCCGAAGCTTCTTGAATGGGGCTCACCCCATATTTCATTAAAGGATTTTTCTATACTTTGCATAAGATTAAAAACGGTATAGAGAAGTACAACTATGCCAATCCCTGCGATAAGTCCGCCCTTGGCCTCCAAAAGCTGTTTGTCCGCGGCATCTATAATAAATGCTACTACCTGTTCCTGTCCCTGCAGGCTTTTTTCAAGTTGCTCTTCAAGTACCTTCTGCATACCAAAACCCTTGGCAATACCAAAGAGAAAAGCAACGAGAGGGACGAGAGACAAAAGGGAGTAGAAGGTAAGGGCCTGAGCTCTTAAGATACATTTATCTTCATAAAATCCTTTGAATGCAAGGAGTACTATCCTGAGATTTTTGATTAGGACAGATTTCCTTGCGGAAAGATCTTTCAGACTTATTTTCCATACATCCTCTTTCAGAAAATGGATTATCTCTCTGATCGGCAATTAAATTCTCCCGTTTATTTCAGGAACAGCTGTTCAATATATTGAAGAGACCTTGAAAGCCTCGAAAAAGAAAGTACCAGCCCTATAAGAACACCAGCGCAGTTTGCAATTATATCATAGAAACTCATGGTTCGATACCCTGTCTGCCCCTGGATGATTTCAAGGGCAATACCAAGAAGAATCAAACCTGTTCCTATGATAAATAATTTTTCCCTTTTGAAACATAAACCGAACCAGAGCATGCAAACGGCATAGGCCAGGGTATGCATAAATTTATCTGAAGCCGCAAAAGGTGTTATATCTTCAGGATCCGGTATCAGGGAAAGAACTGTTATGGCAAGAATAATAAGCCAGGCAATTGAGCGCCATATATTTTTATACCTTAACATCCTTTCTACCGGATTTTCATTCGACGGACCAGCACCGGGATTTCTTTTAATTCCACCCATTGAATTTTTTTATATCCTTGTTACTTTTTCTGCGACTTCTGTATCCTGCCCCAGGTATCCCTGAGATTCACTGTCCTGTTAAAAACCGGGGCTTCAGGTGTGGAATCAACGGCATCAACGCAAAAATAGCCCAGCCTTTCAAACTGGTAGCCTGTACCCTTTTCAGCATTTTTAAGGCAGGGTTCGAGCCTGCATGAAGTTAGCTCTTCAAGACTGCCCGGGTTTAATGACTCTGTAAAATCGTTGCCCTCTTCCACATCCATAGGGTCTTCCGTGGTAAAAAGATGATCATACAGTCTTACTTTCGCCTCGATCGCATGCCCGGCAGAAACCCAGTGAAGTGTTGCCTTGACCTTTCTTCCGTCCGGGGCATCACCACCCTTTGTCTCCGGATCATAGGTGCAGCGCAGTTCCAGGATTTCTCCTGTATCAGGATCTTTAACAACATCAACACAGGTTATGAAGTAAGCATAGCGGAGCCTGACTTCCCGTCCCGGGGCAAGACGATAGAACTTTTTAGGAGGATCCTCCATGAAATCATCTCTTTCAATATACAATACCTTTGAAAAGGGGACCTTCCTTGTTCCCATGGACTTGTCTTCAGGATTATTGACGGCATCAAGCTCCTCGGCTTTTCCTTCGGGATAGTTGTCTATTATCACCTTTAAAGGACGTAATACCCCCATAACCCTGGGAGCCTTTTTATTTAAGTCCTCTCTTATACAGTGTTCAAGAAGTGCGATATCTACCATGCTTTCTCTTTTCGCGACACCTATCCGTTCAATAAATCTCCTGATTGATTCGGGAGTATAGCCTCTCCTCCTGAGTCCTGAAAGGGTAGGCATTCTGGGGTCGTTCCATCCGCTGACATGGCCATCATTTACAAGCTTCATGAGCCATCGTTTACTTAACAATGTATAGCTGAGGTTAAGCCTTGCATATTCTATCTGCCGCGGATGATATATTCCAAGTTGATCGAGAAACCAGTCATACAGGGGCCTGTGATCTTCATAACCCAGATCGCATATAGAATGTGTAACCTTTTCTATAGAGTCAGACTGACCATGGGTCCAGTCGTACATCGGGTATATGCACCACTTATCGCCGGTGCGGTGATGAGACGCGTGCAGTATCCGGTACATGACAGGATCACGCATATTTATATTGCCTGATGCCATATCAATTTTGGCACGGAGAACGCGCGAACCCTCTTCGAATTCACCTTCACGCATACGTTTAAAAAGATCAAGGTTCTCTTCCACAGAACGATCCCTGTACGGGCTGTTTTTGCCCGGTTCTGTAAGTGTGCCCCTGTATTCCCGTATTTCATCCGGTGTCAGATCATCAACATACGCCTTACCATCCTTTATCAGTTTTATTGCCCATTCATATAATTGCTCGAAGTAATCCGAGGCATAATAGATCCTGTCATCCCAGTCGAATCCCAGCCACCTGATATCTTCCATCTGGCTGTCAACATACCGTTCTTCCTCTTTAACCGGGTTTGTATCATCGAAACGAAGGTTATAAAGACCCCCGAATTCTTCTGCCAGGCCATAGCTTATGCAAATGCCCTTCGCATGTCCGATATGCAGAAATCCGTTCGGCTCCGGAGGAAACCGCGTATGAACACGTCCTTCAAACCTGTTGTTCTTAATATCTTCCTTTATTGCTTCTCTAATAAAATTAGTCGGCAGTTTTGCAGCTTCTTCAGACATAAATAAAATTGCTCCTGAAATGATTTAATAATCGTTATAAACAATAATGACATAATCACCCGTTTTAAATCAAGCATCAACTTGTTTGTTTAAAAGAACAGCACCGGAACGGTGTTTAACCATACAAATCTAATTTCTCAACCAGAATTTGCTTGCCTTAATAATAAATTTCACCATAAATAATATGAATGGCATCATTTTTGTATAATAATATGAGGTATTTTCAATTCCCGTAACAACAGGAGAGATTAATGTCTTTAAGAGACCAGCTAGCCGAGGCACAGGGTAAATCGGAATTTGTAATTGCAGTTGTAGCGGATGTCCGGGGATTTTCCACATTCAGCAAACACCATGAATCCACTGATATTGCTATGTTTATTAAAAGATTTTACATGAGACTGATGGATGATTATTTTGCAGAAGCCTGTTTTTTCAAGACAAAGGGTGACGGACTTTTAATGACATTCCCCTATTCCGAATCAAACCTCCAGGAGGTTGCCCATTATGTTATCAGCAGTTGTCTTCAGTGCCTTATCGAGTTTCCCGAAATATGCGACGGAGATCCTATGATAAACTTCAAGACTCCCGAAAATATAGGTTTTGGCATTGCAAGAGGCACGGCATGCTGCCTGTATGCCGGTGATGAGATAATAGACTATTCCGGGCATCTTCTTAACCTTGCATCACGCCTGATGGATATAGCAAGACCCAGCGGCATAGTAATTGACAGTAATTTCATGTTTGAAATAATACCTGAAGAACTGCAGAGTTCCTTTAAAAAAGCCGGCGTATTCATACGGAGTATTTCCGAAGAAAAACCCTTTGGTATTTATTATCTTGAGGATTATGTCAGGATTTCCGAGGCATTCCTTTCTCCAATGACTGAAGATAACTGGCATACGATCCATAAAACACTAAAAATGCATGAAATGGGAAGATTCAGTCATTTCAGCGTTCACCTTCCGGTGGAACCTAAACCCGGCACTGAAATAAAGGTGGCAATGATCTACCCCAAGATGGTAAAGAAAAGAGCAGTTAAGGGATATCGTACCCATCGTATATTCAAGGATTTTGAATATCACAATGAAGCAAATGAATCCAAGATAACACTTGAACTAAAAGAGGCATATAAATATCTGGCAAGGATCGGTCTCAAAAAAGTGACTCCTGTTCAGTTTAAAATTCAGTATGTCCCTGCCAGACCGGTTCACTAGGATAATTTTTCTGATCAGGACGGAATCTTATAACCTGTTATTTTTTTAAGCATTTCACCAAGCTGGTTTTCTGTGAAGGGTTTCCTCATTATATCATTCACCCCTGTCTCAAGGGCGGATTCGAAATCCCTGCTTTCATCCTGGGTAGTAACCATTACGATCGGCAATTTTTCCTTGCTGTAATTCTTCCTTATTTCTCTGGTTAAATCTATACCTGTTATGTC
>JASFHE010000052.1:0-17140 GCA_050123415.1 Desulfobacteraceae bacterium
AATGATGTAAAAAATGCCGATTTTAATTAATACCCCCTGATTTCGATCAAAAGTGATTGGCAAAAAATAAAGGGGACGCTGATTTACAGTTTTATTTACAGTATGTAAATATTTTTGCAAAAGCCTCAAATAATAAAAGATATTGAATTAACTGTTGATGAATTTTTACAGCATCGATGATTTTGATTATTCAAATGCTGTTCGGGGAAAGTACTCTAAAAAGCTGATGCAAGAAGGTTCTAATATCATTGTTCTTGAACCTGATATTGCAGATGCATTCCATGATTCTGAATCAGTAAATAAAGCTTTACGATCCTTCCTTGAAATTGCTCGGTCAGCTTCTAATTTCATCCAATAAAACAGAAAAACACGCGGCGATTAATTTTCTTTTTTCCAATCCCTTTTGATTTAATTGCTAAGCACACTGAGCATACTGCACGGATTGTCTTTCAGATTGTTCATAGTTTTTCATGCTGTTCTTGTCTGACTTCTTAATCTCTTCTTCCTTTAATACCCGTTTTAAAATCTTTCCAACTGCACTTTTTGGCAGGCTTTCTCTGAACTCCACTTTAGTGGGCAGTTTGTATTTGGCAAGTTTTTTGGAACAGTAATCTATCAATTCCTTTTGCGTCAGTTTTGTTCCTTCTTTTAAAACCGCGAATACCTTTGCGGACTCCCCTCTGCTTTCATGTGGAATACCGATTACTGCGGCCTCAACTATATCCGGATGGGTATAGATAACCTCTTCGATATCTCTCGGGTAGACATTGTATCCTCCGGAAATGATAAGCTCTTTTATACGATCCACGATGTAGAAATATCCGTCTTCATCCATCCTTGCGACATCACCTGTATGCAGCCATCCATGGTTTAATGTCTTTTCTGTTTCCTCCGGCTTTTTCCAGTATCCCTTCATAACCTGGGGCCCCTTTACAATAAGCTCTCCGCATTCTCCGGGAGCAACATCAGTCTCTCTGTCTTCAATATCAACAATACGGCATTGGGTATTTGGAAACGGTATCCCGATGCTGCCTGGTTTTCTTGTGCCGGAAAAAGGATTTACACTGACAATAGGTGAGGATTCTGTAAGGCCGTAACCTTCAATAATGACTGAACCGGTCTTTGCCTCAAATTCTTTTATAACCTCTACCGGCATGGGGGCACTGCCTGAAAAACATGCCCTTATGGAGGTCATATCCGCCTTTTCAACACCCGGGTGCTTTAGGATGTTGATATACATGGTAGGCACCAGGGGCGCAAACGTTGGTTTATAGCTGGTAATTGCCTTAATAAGGTTCCCGGCCTGGGGCTTGGCTACAATTACATTCTCCCAGCCCATCAGGATTGAAAAATTCATGCACACTGTTAAGCCAAATACATGAAAGAAGGGAAGCGCCCCCAGCATTACTTCCTTTCCCTCTTCAAATTGGGGCAGCCATGACCTTAGCTGCTGTGTATGACTGCTCAGGTTCCCGTGTGTCAGCATCACCCCTTTTGAAACACCGGTCGTACCTCCGGTGTATTGATACATTGCCACATCATCTGCAGATAATTTGATTTTGGGTGCTTGCGGAGTTCTTTGTTTCATAAGTTTTGCAAAACTGTAGAGATTGTCTGCTTTCTTTACTGAAGCGGAAAGTTTCTTTTTTTTACCGAACATTTTAAACAGGATTTTTTTAACAGGGGGTAAAAAATCCCCAACAGTTGCAGTTATAATCTGCTTTATACCGGTGCGGGGACGAAGGTCTATCATCCTGTTTGCAAGGAGATCAAGCGTGATCAACACCTTTGCACCGGAATCTTTAAACTGGTGCTCAAGTTCTCTGTCCGAATACAGAGGATTGTTCATCACGGCGATTCCGCCGATCTTTATAATTGCATAGTAAGCAATAACACATGAGATCAGGTTCGGGAGAAGAGTGGCGACTGCGTCACCCTTTCTGATTCCAAAGGAATAAAGGTGGGCGCTGAACTTATCAACCATTGAATTCAGTTCCCGGTAGGTTACCCTGTAACCCTCAAAATTCAGTGCATTCTTATCGGGAAAACGTTTTGCGCTTCTTTCAAGGAATTCGGGAAGAAGTTCCTTCTCGAATGAAATTTCAAATGGAACACTGTTTTCATAGTTATGCAGCCATGGCTTTTCGGAATAGTTGTTTTTTGCTAATGTTCCCATAATTTCCTCCTTATCTCTTTTACCTGTGTTGACTTAAGGTTGATTACCCCTAAGATTCTTTACTGTTTCTTCGAGCTTTTTCGCTGTAACAGATTCAGGATACATGGGCTCTCCCACGATATATTCTATTTTTGAACGCAAACCTCTTGGAAGGCGTTTCATGGCCCTGTTGTCCTTCCTGCTGAAAAAGCTTCCCCAAAATCCGCGGAGAGCGGTGGGTATAACAGGAACCGGATGATCCTTGATGATCCTTTCGATACCGCGCTTGAATTCATGTATTTCTCCATCCGATGTAATGCGGCCTTCAGGAAAAATACATACGAGTTCATTGTCATCCAGCGCGCTGTTTATCATTTCAAATGCCTCTCTATAGGCGGTAGAATTCTGTTTTTGCTGTGCAATGGGAATTGCTTTTCCAAGTCTTAAAAAAGAGTTGAGTACAGGTGTGCGATATATTGGCTCATATATCACAAAGCGGACAGGCCGCCTGCATGCCCCGGCTATTATCAGCCAGTCTATAAAACTCGCATGATTCGATACGAGCACGGCCGGGCCTTCATCCGGTATGTTGTCGATGTTTATGTGCCTTACACCGTAGATTGTGTGACCGATAATCCAGATCAGAAAACGCAGTACAAATTCGGGTATTACTGAAAAAATATATACGGATACAACAATGTTGATGACTGCAATAAGCAGGAAGAATTCAGGGATGGTAAAGTCGAGCAGCCCGATGAAAACGACACCGGATATAGCGGCAATAACCATTAACAGGGCATTGAGAATATTATTTGCAGCTATGATTCTTGCCCTGTATTCTTCTTTTGTACGGACCTGGATGTAGGAAATTAAAGGGATAATGTAGAACCCTCCGAAGATGCCTATAAGTAAAATGTCAGTCATGATTCGAATACTGCCGGGGGCAGTTAAAAACTGTTTTATGCCTGTTATCTCCGTTCCCGGGGATATTGAAGATGCGAAAAACAGATCAATACCAAAGATGCTCAGGCCTATGGCGCCCAGGGGTACAAGCCCCAGGTCAATCTTCCTGCCGGACATCCGTTCACATAAAAGAGAGCCTGTGCCAATTCCAACTGAAAAGACTGTAAGCAGAAGGGTGATTATTATGCCCGATGCGTTAAGGACCTCCCTTGTAAAATTGGGGATCTGTGTCAGGTAGGCAGCACCTAAAAACCAGAACCACGAGACGGCAAGGATTGAAAGGAATACGGCACGGTCTTTTTTGGCATGCCTGATTATATCCCATGTCTGTGAAAAAACGTTCCAGTTTACCTTGAGCCCGGGTGTTGAAGGTTTTGCATCAGGGATGGACCGGCTGAACAGCCAGCCCGCAACGGCGAATATCATGACCGCAAGGCCTGTGATGTATGATTTATCAATTTCACATAACAGCCCCCCGACAATTGTCCCTAGAAGAATGGCAATAAATGTGCCCATTCCCACCATTGCGTTACCGCCCACTATTTCACCGGTTTTAAGGTGCTGGGGTAATATGCTGTACTTAATTGGTCCGAAAAATGTGGACTGCGCCCCCATGAAAAAGAGAAGGACTATGAGCGCAGTAATGTTGCCAAAAAGAAAGGCAATAAACGCACAGCCCATAATAATAATTTCAAATGCCTTAATTATGCGGATGAGTTTTGCTTTTTCATATTTGTCTGCAAGCTGACCTGCTGTTGCCGAAAGAAGAAAAAAGGGCAGGATAAAAAGACCTGTTGCGATATTGATAATAATATCCGGACTCATGTGAAATGAATCCATTGCCTGAAAAGTAATTATTATTAACAGGGCATTTTTAAATACATTATCATTAAAGGCCCCAAGAAACTGGGTAAAAAAGAACGGCCTGAAACGTCTGGTCGCAAGAAGGCCGAACTGGGATCTGTCAATATTTTCGTTTGTCACTGAGTTGTTCATTGTTTTCATATCCACACCTTTGGATGTTTTAGCTGATAATGGATATAACAACTTCTGTGCCAGACGGGATTAACGTGCTTAACACATTGAAAATACGTTAATTAATATGATTTAAATAAATTGGTTTTAAAAAGGGTGTATGTGTTTTCGGTCAAAAATTGTGTGTGACTGTACAAATAATGAGCATTATCTGGATTATTCATAAAAAAAGCTGCTTAAATATACTTCTTTAACCGGCTCATCCAGATATTTATTTACTATCCCACGGAATGTGGCCCTGATATCACGAAAATTCTTCTTTTTGGCCCATTCCTGCAGCTTTTCTTCTCCAACATTTAATATAAAATCACTTTTTATTTTAGTGGCATATTTGTACAGCTGGGACTGCTGTTTACTGTTGTTATACGGGCTCGCCAGTACCAGCCCTAATGAGTTGCCATTTCCCGTACCCATATGGATAGTTGTCAATACAACATTGTTATTACTTAATGGATTGGGATTTTCTCTTTTCGCCTTACTTTGAAGGCCGGAAAATTTAACTTTTTGGAATCTTGTAGCATCGTTGAACATATAAATGGCAGCAATAATAGAAAGCAGAACAAGACTCCCTATTATCTTTTTCCTGTTTTTAGAAATTCCGTTCATTTTTCCTGTCCCGTCCATAAATTTAACAATAAAAAACCCGTTTCCTTCGGAGAAAACGGGTTTGCAGAAAATTACCTTGCAACCCCGCTGTCGTATCTGCTTTTTGCAGACTTAGATCGGAAGCTTTGCGTCCCATTCTTTCGAATGGTTTGCCCTTTAATTTTTATTAATCTAACATGGTTATCGGTATGTAAAAAGAAGTTCTTTAATAATAGTTAAATAAAAATTTATTTTTTTATGTATTAATATAGTTAAGACGAAATTCAGGAAATTATTCTATCCTGAACCGTGATTTCAGCGCCAGTTCATCCAGTGAATGTCTGCCTGCTAATGCTTCATATTCTATTGGCTCTACTATAAAATCTTTTGTATTCTCATCATAATAGGCGATATCGGCTGCGGGTATATCCAGTGTTACGTTCCTGGTATCTCCTGCTGCAATGAACACCCTTGTAAATGCCTTCAGTTCCTTCGGGGCCCTTTCCACCTTTGAACTGATCGCGGATATATAGACCTGGATAATCTCTTCCCCGTCCACTTTTCCGGTATTTGTAATGTCCAGAGTCAGTTTTATAGTATCGGACTCTTTATAACTGTTTTTATCCAGACGGAGATTTTTGTATTCATAATCCGTGTAACTCAGGCCAAAACCAAAAGGAAAGGCAGGTTTATTACCGTCTTTTTCAAGCTTCCTGTACCCGTGCCACAGATCGTAAGTTATGGATTTTGCATTATAATCAAAATAGGGCAGATGATCCGCTGAAGCCGGGATTACAAAGGGGAGTTTCCCTCCGGGATTAACATCTCCCGCAAGGATGTTTGCCAGGGCAGTGCCGCCTTTCATGCCGGAATACCACTGCATAAGTATTGCAGGGACTTTATCTTTCCATTCTTCCATGATAACAACGCTGCCTGCAACAATGGAAACAACAGTGTTTTTATTGGCCTGCACCACGGCCCGGATCAGTTGAACATCTTTTGGATTAAGGTGGAGATCTTCCCTGTCTCCGCCAATTGAAAAGGAATCAGTGGCAGGGTTTTCCATTTCTGCCGGGACAAGGAATTTTTCCGCTATTTTGTCCTCTTCCGGTGAGGAGGGTTCAGGCATTAAATAGGCCTTTTTCCTGAACATTCCGGGTGGTACATATTCACCTTCATCTTCACTGGTATAGCCGACGATCAGGACAACGGCATCAGCGGACTTGGCGTCAGCAACAGCGCTTTTAATTTTCTCTCCGCTGTTATGAATTATCTCAACGGTCTCTCCAAATTTGTTCTTTATACCTTCAAGGGGAGAAACTACATGATCCGGACGGGTGTTACTGGAACCCGCGTCTCCGGTTGCGGTTGAATCGGCGAGTCTCCCTATAACCGCGAGTTTGTGAATATTTTTTAGGGGCAGCAGGCTGTTTTCATTTTTAAGTAAAACCATTGATTTTTCCGCTACTTCCCGGGCCAGCTCCAGGTGCTCTTTACAGCCAATAACCTTCCGGCCGTATCCAACAGGCTTTGCCCATTTGATCTGCCGGGT
Source organism: Desulfobacteraceae bacterium (assembly GCA_050123415.1). Taxonomy (GTDB): domain Bacteria; phylum Desulfobacterota; class DSM-4660; order Desulfatiglandales; family HGW-15; genus JAAZBV01. The sequence goes on from JASFHE010000052.1 coordinate 6,291, forward strand.
AAGTATCCGGCGCACGGCATCGTCGATGCGGGACATCGGGACCTCACCCTTTTCTACAAGTTCCTTAAGGTGCTGATCATTGATCATGCGGAATGGCATTTCAATGTCCTGACCGGAAAGCACGGCCTTTTTTGAATCGTCCATCCCGAAGATGAAGTCAGTAATTACAAATCCCTTAAATCCCCATTTGTCTTTTAATATGTCCGTCAGCAGTGTTTTGTTCTGTCCGCACCATTCTCCGTTCATGCTGTTGTAGGCGCTCATGACTGCGGCAACATTTCCCTTGTCAATAACACGTTTGAAATGAGGAAGATACATTTCATGGAGTGCCCTGTCGCTGATATTTACATCAACCTGAAAACGCGAGTTCTCCATTGAATTCAATGCAAAGTGCTTTACACAGGCCATACCGTGTTTCTGGACTCCCCTGGCAAGGGCCGCACCCATTTCACCTAAAACAATCGGATCTTCTCCATATGTTTCCTGCGCCCTTCCCCATGCAGGGTGCCTGAGCAGGTTGATACACACACCGCCAAAAAAGTTTCCGCCCTGGGCGCGTAATTCTTTACCTATGGCCTCACCCACCTTTTCTTCAAGGGCTGTATCCCAGGTAGCTCCTCTGGCTATGGAGACCGGAAAGGTGGTTGATCCTTTCATGACTATGCCCCGCGGCCCGTCTATAAAATTTATGCCCGGTATTCCGACCTCCGGCATCACCCCGGCTGGGTATGGCTTTATATTGTAACCGTTTCCCATTTCCGCGAAACCTGACCAGAACGGCGTATCTCCATCCATCATGTTAAGTTTATCATCCAGGGTCATTTTATCCATTAGTGCCTGTACCTGTTCACTGGTATTATCCATTGATTCCGATTCCTTTTCCGGTTTACTGCATCCGGCTGATAAAGATGTAAGAATAACTGCAAAACAAAGCATCATTTTAAGGGCATTTCCAAGATGTGCCATTATGGTTCCTTTCAATATAGGGGATAAACCCAGGTTAAAGCGAGTATAAAAATACACATCTTTTGTGTCAAATACTAATCAAAAATGAGCTTATATTGACTGTCAGGTAACTATGATATAGAATGCGCGGAATCACAATAAGGTGATTGGTTTTAATAGATTAATAAAAGAGTATTAATCACTTCCTCTGGTAAAGATAAATATAAGGCGGATATACTCGGTTTTTCCTTTCACTACTGAAATCATGATGAAATTAACAATTTTTAAGAGACTTGTTGCAGGTTTCCTGTTGATGCTTATAGTTGTTGTCGCACTTGGGGCCTATGCGACCCTTAAATTCAGGGAATTGAGCCTGTTTATACCATCTATCCGCTCTATTGACAGTGAAACTATCATGGTTGCTGACCGCCTTAGAGAAATAATTTTTAGCCAGATGGAGTTTGAAAAAAAATATGCATTATGGGGGGATCAGGACTTTTTTCGCCAGTTTCTTGCAACCGAACCTTCTTTTCAAAAAGAGCTTGATGAGCTGGACAATATTCTTGATCGAAAGGGGAATAAGAGGGGAACAAGAGAGATAAAAAAGATATATAAGCAGTATCTGGAGGCAGTTCAGACAGAGGTAAGCTTAATAAGGATAAAGCAGGAGTATTCAAAAGAGGACTTTGAAAAGATAAAGGAAGATCTGATAGATGACCTGTTTCATCAGTTGAACGAATTGAAAGATGATACAGAGAAAGAGCTTGCCGCCAAAATACAGATGTCATCACAGATCTGTTCACAAGCTTATAAAATTATACTGATTCTGTCCATATCTTCAATTGTCATGGCGCTACTGATAGCATTTTTTAACGCCAGGACGATTCACCGTCCTATTTCTCATATGATAAGAGAGATAAAAGAAATTGCACAAGGAAAGTTTGAAAAACATTTAAACATTCCCTCTCCGCCCGAGATAAATGAGCTGGCTATGGCATTCAATCATATGTGCGATCGCCTGAAAGAACTTGATGAAATGAAGGCAGACCTTATTGCCAATGTGTCTCACGAGTTCAGGACGCCTCTGGCTGTGATCAGGGAGGCAGTGAGTCTCTATATAGATTCGGTTGACACCGCTTCAAGAGAAAAACAGAGTAAACTTCTAGGTATTGTCCAGGAGGAGTGCGAGCGTTTGATAGACTCGGTCAACAAGGTGCTGAATCTTTCCCGGATGGATGCCGGGATAATCGACTATCAGATGGAGAAATATAATCTTTCCCATTTGATAGCAATTGGTGTATCAAAGGTGCAGCCTATTGCGACCAGAAAAGAAATTGCTCTTGGGGTGGATGTTTCCAGCGATTCGCTGTATGCTGTCATGGACCCGGAAAAAATGGGGCAGGTTTTTGACAATCTCCTTGGCAATGCATTAAAATTTACGCCCGAAAAGGGAAAGGTATCCATCGGCGCGGTCCTCAGGCAGACAGACATGGAAGGGTACTCCGGTGATAACAAAAAAGAGTTTATTGAAGTCCGGGTGTCTGATACGGGCCCGGGTATACCTGAAGAGAATATTCACGATATATTTGATAAATATAAGAAATTGCATGAAAAAGGTACCGGACTGGGACTTTACATAGCAAGGCAGATAATAAATGCCCATGGAGGGAATATATGGGTGGAAAGCAATGGAAAAACAGGAAGCACCTTCTTTTTTACGGTGCCTGTTTCCTGATAATAATATTAATAGCCGAAGGGTGCATCATTCCTCCCAGAAGGGTCCAGGTTTTGCCCGAGGGTGGGACCCCTGTTGAACATGCATCCTTGATGGTAAGTAAAGGTGACTATGATGGCGCGCTTAAGGCGTATGGCAGAATTGCCAGATCCTACCCCGGGGATTCGCCAGGTGACAGGGCGTTGTTTGAAATGGGGCTTATATGGGCATATCCCGGCAACCCGAAAAAGAATCATGAAGAGGCACTAAAATATTTTAAGCGGCTTCTGCATGATTTTCCCGGGAGCCCGCTCAGAGAGGAAGCAGGGGCCTGGGCAGAGGTATTAATCAAAATTAGCCGTCATGATGGCCAGACTAAAGATCTCGAGGATAAAATATTGTCCTGCATACACAAAATCACCGCCCTCAAGGAACAGATCAGTTCCTATGAGGAACAGATCGGCTCTTACCAGCAGCAGATCAGCGCCTTAAAGGAAATAGATATCGGGATAGAAGAAAAAAAGAGGAAAGGATTACCGGAGGAATAGAAGGTATAAAAGTTATGTCTGAAGATACAATATTAATAGTTGATGATGATAAAAATATGCTTGAGGTCCTGAGCCTCAGGCTTGAGTCCGAAGGCTATAATGTCTCTGCCACAAGCGAGGCCCGGAAGGCCCGGGATCTGGTCAAAAATACTTTATTTGATCTGGCGCTCGTGGATCTCAAGCTGGGTGACAGTGCAAACGGTATTGATCTGATGAAAAAGCTGCATCAGACAGTCCCTGAAATGCCGGTTATTATCCTTACTGCGCACGGCACCATTGACACGGCTGTGGAAGCCATGAAGCAGGGCGCTTACAGTTTTCTTACAAAACCTTTTAACCGGCGGGAACTGCTCCTTCAGATTAAAAACGGTCTTGAAAAGAGCAGCCTATCAAGAGAAGTAAGGAGGCTCAAGGCCCTGGTCGGGGAACGGTACGGATTCGAGAACATCATAGGAAAAAGCAAAAAAATGCAGGATGTTATGGAGCAGGTTGTCAGGGCGGCAGAGACCGATTCCAGTGTCTGCATAAGTGGAGAGAGCGGCACGGGAAAAGAGCTGATCGCCAAATCTCTCCATCTATTAAGTCCCCGCAAGGACCGCGCCTTTGTGGCTGTCAACTGTGCTGCCATTCCCGAAGGCCTGCATGAAGGCGAACTGTTCGGCTATGAAAAAGGAGCCTTTACCGGAGCTGTAAAGGCCAGAAAAGGCTTCTTTACCCAGGCCGACGGAGGAACCCTTTTTCTTGATGAGGTTTCCGAGATGCCTGAGTCAATGCAGGTAAAACTTCTGCGCGTTCTTCAGGAAAAACGATTTTATCCCCTGGGAGGAGAAAAATCAATTTCAGTAGATGTAAGGATATTGACCGCGACAAACAGAAATCTGGAGGATGAGGTAAAGAATGGAAATTTTCGAAAAGACCTCTTTTATCGTATCCATGTAATACCGGTTAACCTGCCGGCTTTAAGAGAGAGGAAGGAAGATATACCTCTTCTGGTGGATCATTTTTTAAAGAAATTCAGTGAGAAAATGAATAAGAACACCAAGGAAATCTCAATGGCCGCCATGCAGAAGCTGTTATCCTATTCCTGGCCCGGTAATGTAAGAGAGCTTGAAAACACCATCGAATATGCGGTTGCCATGAGTGCCAAGGATATTATTGACCAGGACCTGATTCTCCAGACAAATGCACCGGACCCGGAAGAGTTAAGTTCCTTTAAGGATGCAAAAAACAACTTTGAAAAGAATTACATATCCAACATTCTTTCCCTTGCTGAGGGCAATGTAAGCAAGGCTGCAAAAATGGCGGGGAAATACCGGGGAGACCTTTATGCCCTTATGAAAAAGCATGCCCTGGACCCGTCGATCTTTAAAAAAGACTGACAGCCGAAGGATTTCTTCTTCATCCAAAATATCAAGGATTCTCAGCCTGTTATGGCTGTTAATCCTTTTTTTCATCCTGATTTTGCATGAAAAACCATTCACAGCCGTTTCGTCTGCTTTGCCTGTAATGTTGTATTATCACTGTAATATCGACGCTTTATATTGTAATAATGTGCAATGGCACCTCCTTTGCACTTGTCATAGAGAACTACTTTTCCAAAGCAAATAAATTAAAGGAGGTGAGCGAAAGAGAGAAAAATTCATATTTGAGAACACTAATGCCCTGGTGTGGAAAGGGATGGACAAAGATAAGGAAAATAAGGAGGTAATATCCCATGATAAAAAAAATAATGTCAGTATTGGTGATAGCGGCTTTTTCAACAGGTTTTGCTGCCACGGTCCTTTCAGCAGAGGAGGCAAGTGCAGTAAAAGCTGGAGATATAGTCAATCAGGTTAAGATGGAAAAAGCGGAAAGATGTATTGTAACCAAGATAGAAGGTTCCAAAATTAATCTTCAGAATGATAAAGATGAACAGTTTGCCATGACTGTTTATGATTCAAAGACCTTGCAGGACCTCAAAGTAGGTGACAGGGTATTATTAAAGGATGGCAAGGTAATAAAAGAAAAGGAAGAATAGGTAGCAGTGTCCATCCGGAAAGATGTATTTTCCGGATGGACACTATAATGCTACCACACCCCTCCCGTCGTTCTTCCTTTATACCGCGGAGTGAATATCTTTCACTCTGCGGTAAAAATCTTATTCCTTATCCCTTTTTAACCCAGCCTGCCTTTACTTTTCATAACATCCGCCACTTTTTTTAGACCAATATCCTTAAGTGTCTTTTTGGTAGGCCATCCGTTCTCGGCATTATAACCTTCAAAGGCATAGAATCTGGTTTTCCATTCTTCAAACCTTTTCCGATCAAGCTTCCTGCCTTTACCATCGGAGTATGACCATGTTTTTGTCTTTTCATCATACATGGGCAGGGTTGCTCCCGGCGAGCCCTGGTCATGGATATAATCAGGAAAGGCCTCCATTTTCCGGTGCCTGCCCTGCAGTGTCCAGATGGCCCTGTCCAGGGTAAAGATCTTGTGGCCAAGTTTCATGCCGTCCGCAAAGGTCAGGTTTTTCCCTGTAGCCGCGTTAAAGAACCTTGGCTCGGCCTGGGGTGTTGCTCCCCGGTGGTCGGCGGAATTGTTGGTAAAACACATTGGCCACATCCAGCCGCAGAACCCGTTGGACCCGAGCCAGAATTTTTCGTAATGCTTGATCCATGCAACCTGCTTGACCTTATGTTCAGAGTAAATTCCTGTAGGCCCGTCACTGTAATCAAGCATAAAGGGATCGCCCTGGTAGGGAACCATGGCATCGGAAGTGAGTTTAACTGCCTGTTCTGCCGAAAGGTATGGCTCTTTTCCTTCCATGAGGAAAGCTTCCGGCATCCAGTGGAGGGGATAGTTTGCCATGCCGTGCAGCATCAGGTCCCTTTCGCCCATGAGAGAACCGAAGCCCCACTCCGCTTCGACCCTCGGGTCATAGTGCATGGATGTTCCCCAGTAGGCCAGTTGCAGCTTGCCGTTGTTATAATCTTCATCATATGTTCCCCAGTTTTTTGCCGCCCTTGCAAGTCCCAGGGTCAGGTCTTTACCGATTCCCTCTCCTGTGGCAATCTGCTTCATGAACATGTCCATAAATCCGAGTGTCCCGGCCCTGTCCAGTGGAAGATCACATTCGATCTTTTTTCCTCTTCCAAGGCGCCCGAGTGTGTGAAGGCTCTTTACATACTGGGTTGTGGCCATAAAATGCCAGTGGCTCAGGCCGTATTTCTGCATCATGTCATTGCCCTGGCGTGTCATCTTACGGGTGGCATTATCGAGAAATACAGAAGCAGAACCCGCACATACCGATTCATTGTTGTCACCGCTTGCAATACGCTGGCGGCAGCCCCTTGGGCATGCGGCACAGGCGGCAGCGCGTGCCGGGACGATGGGGACTCCGTCAGACCCGAAAAATGGGTTATTGGTAACAGTGGCGCCACCTGGAGAGCCGTTGACCCAGAAATAGAATCCTCCCATCATTTCCTTCATGCGGGGGTTATCAACATTGAACTGGAACTGTCTGTACCACAACCGGGCATCCATGAATGCATGCGGATCGGCAATAGGAGCGCCTCCCGTACCGATTACGCTTATTGCCTTTAGATTTTTAGAACCGAACACTCCTCCGAAACCGCCCAGCGCGGCCTGTGAACCGGGCCCGTGGAGCAGGGCGCCCATGCGGCTTTTGTTTTCACCCGCGAGCCCGCAGCAGACCACCGCAGGGACCTGAGTGGTATAACTGTCACCCACTTCTGCCCATTCGCCGAATTTAAGGCCCGGATTTACACGACGGGAAATCTCCTGCTGTGTGTCCCATGTGTCCATTCCCCATATGCCGTCGGCGCTTTCTATGGTAACCTTATCATTAACAACGTTGATCCACACGGGTTTGTCTGCCGCGCCTTCAACAATAATACCGTCCCAGCCGGCGTATTTAAGTTGCGCGGTAAAGCGTCCGCCGAAGTTGCTGTGTGCAAACCATTCAACAGGGTAGAGCATGGGCGCAAGCCCCTGTACCTCGCTCCTGCCTGAAGCCGGCATATTTGTCCCTGCAAAGGGATGGGCCATTATAATGATCATGTTACGAGGATCAAACGCCTCAAAGGGAAGCTGATCGCCAACCAGATCAAAAAAGATGGCAGAGCCCATACCATGGCCGCCGCCGTACTCCTCATACTTTTCAGTTGGAATAATGGCTGTGGATTTGTCAGTCAGGTTTACCCTGAGTATTTTTCCGGTATATCCGCCTTTCATTTTTATCACCTCCACGCATCTATGGAAACGGGCTGGCCGGGCATGAAATCCGCTATGAACCATACGCTGGCCGTTTCTCCTCCCACAACAACCGTGTTGATCATTTTAGGGTTGCTCATGTGTTTGATCATAGTATCGTTTGAAGCATTTTTCGAATTTTTATCATCAGGCCCCTTCATGCCGGAGACAATGGAATTGGCCCAGTACATACCCGCGGGTATTTCAGCATTCTTTGAAAGCCATTCTGCAAATGCCTCTTTTGTTTTAAAGCCCTGCGTACCTTTTAACAGATCCGCCACGGAAGGATCCATAATGAGTGTTGCTGCCCCGGTTGCTGCAAGTACCTGTGTAAAGTCCTTCATCAGGCGCTGTGGTGCATAGTGTTCTACAACCGAGCCCGAGCAGTTCACAAAGTTCCAGCCGAAGAATACTGTGAGGGTGCTCTCTTCAGGCTTAAAGCCCATCTGGACATGGAAAGGCTTCCATCCTTCCGGGAGGTTTTCCTCATTTTCCGCTATGGTCAGATTATTATACAGGAGCGGGTTGCTGAGAGATGAAAAGCCGCTTTCACCCTCCTTGTAGCCCTGGATTATTTTGTGTATCAGGACCATGGAGCGGCCAATTATGGAGTTTGCCTCTGCATTTGGGCCAAGTGCGCCAATGCCCGAATTCACTCCAATCTCTTCGCGTATGGGTCCGTTTATAAGTACCATGCGGGAGCTGGAGGTAGTGGAATCCATATAGGGGACTTGGCTGGACAGGGCCAGGATTACCGGCATGTATTCGGGTTTTGCACCTGCCATAACAGCAATAATGGCAACCTTTTCTACAGTAAAGGGGCGTTTTGTTCCAAAGGTGCCGGAGGCCTCTTTGACAATTTCGTTCGGATCATGGCTTGTGCCTTCCAGCATCTTCATTACTCTTTCTTCGGTAGGAAGAATGATGGGATTATAGTCTGTCCAGCTCTTGTCCTTGAAAAGGCGTCTCAGATTTTCTTCGGTGTCAGGCTTTAAAAATCTCGGTTCAGGCGGTGACTCAGGATTGGTTTCAGCCTTTGTAAGTGGAGTTGTCAGGGCGTCAATGATCGCGGTCATTATAGGCTTGCCTGTGACGTTGTCTTTACCTGCCTTAAGATAGTTTTTTAGCCTTTCTTCACTCAGGCCTGTAAAGGGATAGGGCATTCCCACAAAACGCAGGGGCATGCCTGTAGTGTATTTTGCATGGGCGTTGATGCCAAAGTCTACCACGTTCTCATTGGCAAGGGAGACTGTAGGGATGCCATACTGTTTTTCCAGGCTTCCGTTAAAGCGACTCACGGCCGCTATACAGCCCCATCAACCGGCGATTCCTATAATTACCCCGTCTGCTTTTTTATCTGCAATCTCCTTCCATAACTCAGGATCGTCCGCAACGTAATTGCCTTTCTTGATTCTGAGAACAGTTTTTACGCCGGGCATGTTCTTTGTAAACCATGCCTGTATTTCGCCCATCACAGGGGTGCCGCTTATTCCCTCATAGTTCATATCCACCAGGTATATGGTTTTGCCTTCAAGGGTTTTAAGCCGGGGCGTCAGATTTACACGAGGAGCAAGTATCTCTCTAACAACCGGGTTCATAACTGTAATCAATTTGTCTTTGGCAGCAGCACTGCAGACAGTTGGCATAATAATACCTGCCACAAACAGAAACACATGCAACAACAGGCAATTCAAAAACAAAAACTTTTTTTTCATTACTACTTCCTCCTGAGAAAAAAATACTGTCCGCCCTGAATCAAATAATTTATTATGATGAGAGTATACGAATCTGTATCCTGTGTGTCAAAATAATTATGCAGACATGATTCGACCGGGTAAATAGCATTGACATTTTACTGATATTTCTTCAGATTGAAGATTTTTTTGTCTTTATAGGTATGATCGGAAAGGAGAATAAATCATGAAACCAGTACCGTCATCAGTCTTCTTCCCCGGAATGGAAGAAGAAATTTTAAAATACTGGAAAGAGGAAGGGATTTTCAATCAATCCCTCGAAAAAAATAAAGGTAAAGAATCCTACATTTTTTATGACGGTCCGCCCTTTGCGACCGGCACTCCCCACTACGGCCATATCCTGACTTCCTATATCAAAGATACAATACCCAGATATTTCACCATGAAAGGATTATTTGTTGATCGGAGATGGGGCTGGGACTGCCACGGCCTTCCTATAGAGTATGAAATTGAAAAAAAACTGAACATCAGCGGTAAGAAGGCCATTGAGGATTTTGGCATCGACCGGTTTAACAAGGCCTGTGCCGATATTGTCTTTAAGTACGCTAAAACCTGGGAAGAGGTCATAGAGCGTATCGGGAGGTGGGTGGACTTCAGCCGCCAGTACCGTACCATGGATTTGTCTTACATGGAAAGCGTTATGTGGGTTTTTAAAACCCTATATGACAAGGGACTGATTTATGAAAGCCTAAAGGTGGTTCCCTACTGCAACCGGTGCCAGACGCCTCTTTCAAATTTCGAAACCGGATTGGATGATGCCTATCGTATGCGTGACGACCCGGCTATCGTCGCAGCCTTCAGGGACACACAGGACAGCAGTATCTCATACCTGGCATGGACCACCACCCCCTGGACATTGCCGTCAAATCTTGCCCTGGCAGTTAATCCTGAGCTCTGGTACTGTATTGTTGAAACGGACGCATGGGGTAAAGTTGTTCTGGCCGAAGCCAGGCTGGAGGCATACAGCAAGCAGCTTAAAAATGTAAACGTGGTTAACCGGATAAAAGGGAAAGACCTTGTCGGGAACAGCTACACACCTCTTTTTGATTTTGCACTGGACCCGGATGACCGGAACCGGTTTACCATTCTTTCAGGGGATTTTGTGGATGCCCAATCCGGTACAGGTATTGTTCACATTGCTCCGGCATTCGGAGAAGAAGACTTTTCACTGTGCAACGATATGGGGATTAAGATCTTTAATCCTGTGGGGCCTGACGGATGCTTTACAGATGAAGCAGGCTTTCTGGCCCGAACAGATGTCTTTAAGGCTAATCCTGAGATCATCAGTCACCTCAAAAAGAGCGGACAGCTAATGTCGCGGGAAAATTATCGCCACAGCTACCCTCATTGCTGGAGATGCGACAATCCTCTTATCTATAAAGCCATCAGTTCATGGTATGTAAAGGTGACGGCCTTCAAGGAAACCATGTGCCGGGCGAACCGAAACATCAACTGGATACCTTCTCATATAAAGGACGGCCGGTTTGGAAAATGGCTGGAAGACGCAAGGGATTGGGCTATCAGCAGGAACAGGTTCTGGGGCAGCCCTATACCTGTATGGCAGTGTGATAAATGTAATGCCAGATTTGTTCCGGAGAGCCTTACAGAACTGGCCCTTGTATCAGGACAAAACATCCC
>JASFHE010000053.1:0-17049 GCA_050123415.1 Desulfobacteraceae bacterium
ATTCAATAGGCATTGCTCCATATTTTACTATGGGTCTATGGAAAGGGGCATCAGCATATGTACGGTTCAATGTGCCATTCTATTCAAATATAACTTCGCCTTCAACTGAGGAATTACCTCCGGATGTAATAAGAAGTGATATCTCCAAATATAAGAAAGGTAATTATACTTTTGACAGGTTAATGATAAATCAGGTTTTCCGTTTATCTGACAGACTCTTCAGCCGGGTAAGTTTGGGATATTTTGAATTGATGTATGCCGGAATAGGTGGAGAATCTCTGTACTTTTTAGGTGATGGAAAAATGGCATTTGGCATAGAGGGAGACTGGGTGAAAAAGCGATATCCCAAGACATTATTTAAATTAATGGATGTGGACCGTTACACTCTTCTCGGGAATGCCTATTATTATTACTCCGGATTGGATATGACATTTAAGACCCAGTTCGGGAGGTTCATGGCTGGTGATGTGGGCTGGAAAATTGACATAAACCGAAAATATAAAACGGGAGTTGTTCTGGGTATGTTTGTGACTTTTACTGATACCGATAATATAGATCAACCCAGTTTTAATGAAGGATATAATCATAAAGGGATCTATTTGCGCCTGCCAGTCCGGATGTTCTATGGCCATGATTCGATCCGGACACTCAATTATGGTATATCGCCATGGACAAGAGACGTTGGTCAGGCAGTCTTTCACTGGAAAGATCTTTACAGCATTGCAGGAGATCTTATACCTGCTAAATTAAAATCCGAATCAAAAGAGTTAAAGGACTGATAACTAATTAGCTTTACTTCAAATAAAGGTTTTGGTAAAAAATCTGAACCCTGAACCGTTAAGACAGAAAATTAAGTTTTAGAGTTAATAGAAATTAGGAAAGGGCAAAGAGGGGATAAAAAGCAGAAAAAGCGCTTCGAATTTACTATATTCTCTTTAGTCTATTATTTCCTTCGCGGTTAACAGAAAAAAACAAAGAATAAAAGAATCCTAAAAAAAATAAATTTATTAATTTTATATGCCAAAATTTTTATATAAAAATTATTTTATTATCCTTATTTTTGATATTTTGCTGGTGGGATTTTCCTGGTATTTTGCTCATCTGCTTAAACATAATTTTGATATTCCTGAAAACTCACGTTATATTTTACTGCATTTTTTACCTCTAATTATATTAACCAAGATACTAATATTTTATTTGTTTGATCTTTACCAGGGCATGTGGAGATATACCAGCCTTACGGATCTGCTTTCCATAATTAAGGCGGGTAGTATTGCTTCACTTGTTGTTTTACTCCTGCCCTTTTTTGTGCACAGGTTTGGCGGATTTTCCCGTTCGATATTTATCATTGATTGGTTGTTGACTCTTCTTTTTGTCGCTGGAAGCCGGATCGCTATCCGGCTTTATTTCTGGGTCGCAGCCGGCGATGAGGCAGCACGCGTAAGTAAACGAAAATTCTTAAAAGCTCTTATTAAAAAAAATCAAAAGGGTAAAAGGCTGATTGTGATCGGAGCAGGGGATTGCGGTGAAAAAATAAGCAGAGAGATTCATGACAATCCTGAACTTGGTTACAGAATAGTGGGATTTATTGATGATGACCCCATTAAGTCCAGGAGAAATATTCATGGTATTCCGGTTTTGGGAAACAGAGATGAACTAAAGTTACACTCTCAACAGGTAAACGCCCAGGAACTTCTGATAGCAATGCCATCCATATCATCCAGGGACATGCGGAATATTGTAAAGCTTTGTGAAGAGACAGGTATTCCTTTTAAAACAGTCCCGAGCATGGGAGAACTTATTAACGGAAAGGTTACCATAAAAGCCATCAGGGATGTCTCATACAGGGACCTTCTTGGCAGGGCTCCTGTAAAACTTGATGAAGAACAAATTGGAGCCTATCTGAAAGGAAAGAGGGTTTTGATTACCGGTGCGGGCGGCTCAATCGGTTCTGAGTTATGCCGCCAGGTGTGCAGGTATTTACCTGAAAGCCTTATTCTGTTTGAACGGGCGGAAAGCCCCCTTTATGAGATTGAACTTGAATTGAAAGAGCATTTTCAGGATGTAAAAATAATTCCCAGACTTGCTGATATACTTAATACACGGAAACTGGATAAAATTTTTGAAGAAACAAGACCTGAAGTAGTATTTCACGCAGCAGCATATAAACATGTCCCCATGCTTGAGTACAATCCCTGGGAAGCAATCGGTAATAATATTCTTGGAACAAGAAATGTAATAACTGCATCCAATAATCATTATGTGAAAAGGTTTGTTCTTGTCTCGACTGATAAAGCCGTAAGACCGGCAAATGTAATGGGCGCCTCAAAACGGGTGGCAGAGTTGATAGTACAGGCGCAGAACAGCTGCGATATATCTGAAACCAAATATATTACAGTGAGATTCGGGAATGTAGTGGGAAGCGTTGGGAGTGTAATCCCTCTCTTTAAAAAACAGATTGAAAAAGGCGGTCCTCTTACCGTAACACATCCTGAGATAACAAGGTTTTTTATGACCATACCTGAGGCGTGTCAGCTTATTCTGCAGGCAGGTTCTATGGGAAAAGGCGGTGAAATATTCATCCTTGATATGGGTGTTCCTATAAAAATAGCAGATATGGCAGAGGATCTGATTCGTCTTTCGGGTTTTGAGCCATATGAAGATATAGATATCAAATTTATCGGTTTGAGGCCTGGTGAAAAACTGTATGAAGAATTAGTCACTGAGGGTGAAGGGATAGTTAACACATCCCATGATAAGATTATGGTTTTAAAAGGCGCGGCTTGTGAGTTAAATATCCTTAACGGAAGACTCGAACGGATGAAGAGATTGATGGAAGCGCAGGATGGTGATGGAATAAGGTCAGCATTGAAGGAGATACTTCCAGAATATAAAGAGGCAGAAATAGTAAATGGTATATAGGAAACAGGAAAGAGGATATAGAAATTAGTATACAGAAATTCGTAGTCAGGAATTAGGAAAGTGTAATCAGTAGTTCGCAGTCAGTGAGAAAGTTAAAAAGAAAATAAAAGTGGAAAATAGTTAAGAGAGAATGCTTTTTTTATTCTAATCTCCTGTATTTTACTAAACACTATTCTGTTTTCTAATTTCTCTTTTCACAATACTCTTTATTTGTCTTAGCGGTTAATTTTTTTTAATACATTGGGGGTGGATGCAATGACAAGTAGTAAAAAAAGTCTGATTTTGGGAATTATTATCGGAATAGTCCTTTCTGTTTTCTTCTTTAATTTCTTTGCTCCCAGGTATGAGATTAAAAAGACAACCGCTTCCACAATTAAGATAGATAAATGGACCGGGAAGGCATGGAGGCTCATTGAAGGTAACTGGAAAGAGATGATCGATATTGATGAAGACTGGGAATTAGTCGACAAGACTCTGGTTGAAGCAATTAATATTAATATTCCCGAAGCCCAGGTTGACTCAAAGGCGGCCCTTAAAAAACTGCGAGACCGATACCCGATATTTAAAGATATTCCTGATTATGATTTACTTGAAAGGATCAAGCTGGTTTATTCTAAGCAGTTGCTGGTAAATTTTTACCTTCGTGGTTTTATGAATGTGGAGAAAGCTGAAGAAGCAACATCCCGGGAATAACACATTTTATTTTATTCGAATTTTAATAAACCGATGATGCATAAAGTTATATTTTGCCTCATTGGTTTTTTTTATTCATTGTCGCCAGAAAGTAAGAGTCTTGAGAAAACAAAGTGAATGGTTGGTTAAATATTTTCTAATTTATTTCCTGACTATTTTAAGCAGGTGGACTTTTGATATATTTCAGTTACAGGTTCTTAATTATCATGAGGATTCAAATTGAATGCTCAATTATGTCATATCGCCGTTCTTGACAAGTTGACCAGATAGTAATATCCTTTAAATGCTTTAAGAGGAGGATAAAATGGAAACGCTTTCTATTGGAGAACTTAAGTCCCGGTTTTCTGAAATAATTAATGAATTGAGAAAGGGTAGAGAAATAGTTGTAAGTTATGGAAAAAAGAAGGAGAAAGTAGCAGTACTAATACCCTATGACCACTATAAAAATAAACCGGAAAGAAAATTAGGTATTTTAAAGGATGTGGGAGCGTTAAAAATTCATGAAGATTTTAAGATAAGTGATGATGAGTTTTTATCCCTATGAAATATCTACTTGATACACATACCTTCTTGTGGTCTCTCTTTAAGCCTGAAAAACTAAGTAAAACAACTACTCAAACTATTGTTTCCCAGGAGAATGATATCGCGGTTAGTGTTATCACTTTTTGGGAAATCTCTCTAAAATATTCGTTAGGTAAACTTGAATTATCCGGGGTAAAACCTGATGAATTGCCCGGCTTTGCTGATAAAACAGGGTTTGAGATTATCCAGATTGATCCTTCTGAGGCTGCTACTTTTTGTAGCCTGCCAGGATTAAGCCATAAAGATCCATTTGACCGTTTATTAATATGGCAGGCAATAAGGCGTCAGATGATTCTTGTCTCAAAAGATCGGTCATTTATGGAATACAAAAAATATGGCCTTCGGATACACTGGTAAATATTCTATTTGAAGAATAGGGAAATCTGGAAATAGAAAAGAGGAAAACTGAACCGCAAAGGCGCGAAGTACACTAAGTTTTTTTTATTTTAAATATAAAATATTTTCCTTGCGGCCCTGGCGTCTTCGCGGTTAATTTTTTGATTTGTAACCTGCATAGATTAGCCATATGACAATATCAAGTGAATACATTTTACTAAAAAATCAAGACATTCCTGAATTATACACCAGGGCTTGTATATATAAGCATGCAAAAACAGGTGCTGAAGTTCTTTCTCTTGTCAATGATGACGAAAACAAGGTGTTTGGCATTACTTTTCGGACGCCTCCTCCTGACTCTTCCGGGCTTCCGCATATACTGGAGCATTCTGTGCTTTGCGGTTCCAGGAAATATCCTGTGAAAGAACCGTTTGTTGAGTTGATGAAGAGTTCTCTCCAGACATTTTTAAATGCCATGACCTTTCCTGATAAAACTTGCTACCCGGTGGCAAGCCAGAATCTTCAGGATTTTTATAATCTGGTTGATGTATATCTTGACGCGGTTTTCTTTCCCCGGCTTACTCCCTATTTACTTATGCAGGAAGGCTGGCACTATGAGCTAGCGAATCCTGACGGACCGCTTCATATAAAAGGTGTTGTATACAGTGAGATGAAGGGCTCTTACTCTTCACCCGACAGTCTTTTATATGACTATACCATGAGATCGCTTTTCCCGGATAATGCCTATGTCTTTGATTCGGGTGGTGATCCCAAAAAGATACCTGATCTTACCTTTGATAAGTTTAAGGAGTTCCATGAAAAATACTATCATCCTTCCAACTCCAGGATTTTTTTCTATGGTGATGATGATCCTGAAAAGCGTCTTGAGATTATTGATGAATATTTGCAAAACTTTGAAAGAATAGAAGTTGAATCATCTGTTTTCCCTCAAAAAGCTTTTAAAAAACCCGGAAGGATAATACGATCATTCGATCCGGGAGGTGAAGGTGGTGATCGGAAGGCAAGGTTTACCCTTAACTGGCTTTTTCCGCAAAATAATGATCCTGTCTTTGTCTTTTCTATTTATCTCCTTGAATACATCCTTTTAGGAATGCCCGGATCTCCTCTAAGAAAAGCCCTCATTGAGTCAGGTATGGGGGAAGACCTTGCAGGTGTCGGGTTTGAGACGGATTTACTTCAGATATATTTTTCCACGGGTCTTAAAGGAATCGCACCTGAAAATATTGATCAGGCCCAGAACCTTATTATTCAGACTTTACGAAACCTTGTATTAAGAAGCATTGATAAAAAGGATATCGAAGCGGCGATAAACAGTATCGAGTTTTTGTTCAGGGAAAACAACACAGGAGGTTATCCAAGGGGATTGATGGTCATGCTCAGGTCTTTGAACTCCTGGCTTTATGGAGGTGATCCGCTGTCGCTTGTTGCTTTTGAAAAACCGTTAGATACTGTTAAAGCTGCTGTGAAGGAAAATGACCGCTATTTTGAGGGATTGATTGAAAAATACCTCATAGACAATAATCACAGGACAACTGTTATATTGAGGCCTGAGACAGGTCTTCTTGAAAAGGAGAATAAGTCAGAAGAAAAAAAATTTGCCGATCATCTTAAAAAATTGAGTGAATCAGATGTTAAAGGCATTATAAAAAACACTCAGACACTAAAGGAACTTCAGGAGAAGCCTGATTCTCCTGAAGCCCTCGATTCTATACCGGTTCTAAAGCTCTCTGACATGGAAAAACAAAACAGGATTTTTCCATGTGAAGAGACGGAAGAGAACGGTACCATGATTATGTTCCATGATCTGTTCACAAACGGTATCGGCTATTTTGATATTGGATTTAATCTCCATCTGCTCCCGCAAAAATATCTTCCCTATTCCCGTTTATTCGGACGGGCACTATTGGAAACAGGTACAACAAGGGAAGACTATATTACCCTGACCCAGCGTATCAGCAGGAAAACCGGCGGTATCAGGCCGGTATTTCATACTTCAGGCATAAAAGACAGCAGGGAGAGCGGGGTATATATGTTTTTGCGTGGTAAGGCCATGCTGGCAAATACGGCAGAATTACTGGATATTATACGTGATATATTGCTTGACGTTAAACTGGATAATGCTGAAAGGTTTAAACAGATAGTTCTTGAATCAAAGGCCCGGGAAGAGCAGAAACTTTTAACCTCCGGGCATCAGATAGCCAGCACCCGCCTTAAGGCTAATTTTAACGAGGCCGACTGGGTTGCAGAACAGATGAATGGGATATCATACCTGTTCTTTTTAAGAGAACTGGTAGGCAGGATCGAGGATGACTGGCAGGATGTTCTTGCCGATCTGATGAAAATCCGTGAACTGCTGGTTAACAGAAATCATATGATTGTGAATGTCACGATAAATGATGATGGCTGGCAGCAGATATCTCAGGAAACATCAAACTTTATTAATAAAATTCCTTCAGCAGGCGTTGATACAGAAAAGTGGCAGTATGACAAATTCCCCGACTATGAAGGTATTGTTGTCCCTTCCCAGGTTAACTATGTGGCCAAAGGTATTGATATCAGTGCTCACGGATATAAATCACATGGGTCTGTCCATGTGATTACCAGATTTTTAAGGTCTTCCAGGTTATGGGAACAGGTGAGGGTAAAGGGAGGAGCATACGGGGTATTTTGCACTTTTGACCGTTTGTCAGGCATGTTGACATTTCTGTCATACCGCGACCCGAATATTATGAAAACAATAAATGCTTTTGATGAGACAGCGGATTTCCTGAAAAACCTGGATATCGGTAATGATGAACTTACAAAATCTATCATAGGGACAATAGGCAATATGGACAGCTATCTGCTGCCGGACGCCAAAGGCTATATTTCAATGCTTCGTCATCTTTCAGGCGAAACAGATGAAGAACGTCAGAAGATCAGAGACGAAATACTGGGCGCAGATATAAATGATTTCAGGGCATTTGCTGAGTCCCTGAAAATTGTAAGAGAAAAAGGGATTGTAAAAGTCGTAGGGGCTGACACCGGTATCAAAGAAGCAATAAAGGACATGCCTGAATTGCTTGAAATTATTAAACCTCTTTAGAAAAGCTTGAACCGCCCCGGTGAAATGGGAAAGAAGGTTTCACTGGGTAAACTAAGACGTCCGCCGTCGTCCCGAAGAATTTATCGGGACTATGTCGGGACAAGCAAAGTACGTGAAGAAAAGAGAAAACAGAGATCAGGAGTCTGAGATCGGAGGTCAGAATAAAGCATAACTAGCAAACCTGTTTTGGAATTTTAAAACTTTGAACTTTAAACACGGAATTTTTTTCGCCTTAGCGACCTTGGCGTCTTGGCGGTTGTATATTCAGATATTATCAATCCACTTTTCTATTTGGGGCACTTCATAGCTGTTAAAACGGGTTATCAGACTTTCCGGGTCAACATCAACAAGCAGCATATCCTTGTGTTCCTTTCTGACAAACTGCTGATCTACAGCTTTTTCCAAAAAGGTTAAAATACTGTCATAGTATCCGCAAATATTTAACAGGCCGCATGGTTTTGAATGGAAACCTAACTGGGCCCATGTGAGGACTTCAAATACCTCCTCAATAGTACCCATGCCTCCTGGCAGTGCAATGAAACCATCGGAAAGATCAAACATTATGGTTTTTCTTTCATGCATTGTTGATACAACATGAAGTTCAGTCAGGCTGTTATGAGCAACCCTGTCCGCGAATGATTCGGGAATTACCCCGATTACTTCTCCTCCGTTTTCCATTGCAGAAGATGCAACTGCCCCCATGAGGCCGACACCCGCACCCCCATAAACAAGTCCAATATTATTTTCAGCAAGGTATTTTCCAAGATCAGCGGCAGCTTTCATATATTCGGGCCTTGTACCGGTATTTGAACCGCAGTTAACGCAGATGTTTTTTATTTTCATAATCGATTCCCTGTTCAGCCGAAATGTACAGCTTATAAAAATAACATGTTTTTAATTTAAAGAATAGGTGTAATTATTAATAGGCCGGTTTTATACAAGCATATTGCAATATATACCAATGTGTTATAGCCTGATGGGGAGAGAAAATAGAAAATAGAAATTAGGAAAGAGAAATTAGAAAGCAGGAAACAGGAAGGAGAAGCGCTGATATATGGCACAAAAGACAATCCCGGAAAGAAAAAATATCCCTGAAATTCACAGGTGGGATCTTTCTCCCATGTTTAGTTCGGATGAGGAATGGAACTCGCTTTACAGTGAAATTGAAAAAAAACTGCCGGTATATGAAACCTATCGCGGCAGGCTCGGGGAATCAGGGCCGGTGCTTGCAGAGGCACTGGGTTTTATACTGGAGACAGGCAGAAGTATTGAAAAACTGTATGTATATACCCATTTAAGAAATGATGAAGACAAATCAAATCAGCAGTATCTGGGGATGTACCAGAGGGCAATTACCCTTTATACACAGGCCGCTGAGCTGGCAAGTTTTTTTACCCCGGAGATCCAGAAGATAGATGATGACCGGATAAAGACGTTTCTTGAAGACGATAACCTGAAAGAATACGGGTTCTATCTTGAAAAAATACTCAGGTACAAACCTCATACACATGATGAAAAAATAGAACAGATACTGGCGATGAGTCAGGATTTTGCCCAGGGAATGTCACAGGCGTTTGGTCAGCTTGACAATGTGGACCTTAAATTCGGGAATATAACCGATGAAACAGGTGAATCTATTGAGTTGAGCCACGGTAATTTTTCAACATTTTTAATCAATCCTGACAGGGAAATAAGAAAGAAGGTCTTTCACCAGTATTACAGCGAGTATAAAGATCATGAAAATACAATAGCCACTACCCTTTCATACAGCAATAAAAAAAATATCTTCTATTCAAGGGTGAGGAATTTTGAATCTGCAAGATCAGCAGCGCTTTTCTCCGACGATGTGCCAAAAGAAGTGTATGACAACCTCGTATCTACGGTCCATGATAACCTGGATCCTTTGTTTGACTATTTTCGTTTTAGGAAGGAAACTCTGGGCCTGGATGAATTGCATTTTTACGATACATATGTCCCGATCGTCCCTGATATAAAATTCAGTATGCCCTATGAAGAGGCCGTAGAGGTTTGTGTGAAGGCCCTGGCGCCGCTTGGAAAGGAGTATACTGATACGCTGAAAAACGGGCTCCTGAACGGCTGGGTTGACCGCTATGAAAACAAGGGAAAGAGAAGCGGGGCATATTCGTCAGGGTGTTATGATTCACTGCCTTATATCCTCATGAATTATGAAGATAAAAATATAAACAGCCTTTACACCCTGACACATGAAGCCGGGCATTCCATGCACTCGTACCTTTCCATAAAAAACCAGCCATATGTGGACTATGAATATACTATCTTTGTCGCCGAGGTTGCGTCTACTTTTAATGAAACCCTTTTGAGTGGTTATCTCCTTGACCTTTATAAAGATGATCCCGCCATGAAGGCATATATACTCAATCGTGAGGTTGATAACTTCAGGGCAACCCTTTACAGACAGACAATGTTTGCCGAGTTTGAGAAGGTGTCTCATGCAATACTTGAACAGAACCAGCCCCTTACCCTGGAGACAATAAAGGGTGAATACAGAAAACTACTCGATGATTATTTTGGTGATACAATGGTTATTGACCCTGAACTTGAACTTGAATGCCTGAGGATACCGCATTTTTATTCTGCCTTTTATGTGTATAAATATGCGACCGGGATTTCTGCGGCAATAGCGCTGGCCGACATGGTAGTAAAGGGCGGTGAAGAGGCAAGAGATTCCTATCTGAATTTTCTTAAACTCGGCGGAAGTAAATTCCCCCTTGATGAACTTTTAGATGCCGGTGTAGACATGAGAACTCCGGAGCCTGTCAGACAGGCAATAGCCCATTTTGAAAAGAGGGTGGGGCAGTTGAAAGAAGAGATAGCGAAGTTTAAAGGATAATTGAAAAGAGGAGGTAATTTAATAATGCATAAATCCAGTTATGACAAATTTGCTGTCAGGACACCGGGGAGAGAGGCCTTTCCAGGAGTCAAAGGTCGTCAGGCCCCAACAATGACGTTGATGAGCAGTGAGTTTGTTCCTGACTGCCCGTATTATATTGAAGTCGGGTGGATTACTGATATGCCTGATCCGCATATATTTGAGCACAGTATCGATTATGACAGGATAATGCTGCTCTGGAGCGGGGACTATAAAAAACCCCAGGATCTTGGCGCGACAGTGGAACTCTATATAGGCGGACAGGAGATAATTCCCCTTACCACAACCACAGGAATGTTTGTTCCAAAGGGAACTCCAATAGGTCCTGTAACATGGAAGGAATTCCGGCATCCCCATATTATGATGAACTTTGTACTTGGTTCAGGCGATCCCGAAGTCTGGGCAAAAAACAGGGATGTAACCACGCCAAAGGATAAACTGCCTGTAAAAAAAGATGGTGATGGTTTTGATTACGAGCAGTATGTTATCCGAAGCCCCATGAGACAGGCAGGCATGCCTGCCCATGCCCCTCACCGGCAGCAGCCTACCATGACATACATGAGCAGGGATCAGATCAACATTGCAAATACATATATCGAATTCGGATGGTGCTGGGACATTGTAAAACCGGACCTTCCCAGGATGGTACACAACCAGTATGATGAGATAGTACTTCATGTGGGCTGTGATCCTGACAATCCCGAAGACCTTGGCGCGACAATAGATTTCGGTATGGGCGATGAATATGTCAGATCAAACAGTACATTCGGTATATGGGTGCCCAAGGAGCTGAAACACGGGCCCCTGGTCTGGCGGGAATACAGAAAGCCTCATATTGAAATGGCAATAATGCTCGGAGCAGGTACTGTTAAAGAAGGGTGGGAAGACAGCTTTTTTAGCACGGATGCTGCGGATAATCCTCCTTTGCCGCCGTTTCCTGATGAGTAGAAAAAAGAAAAGAGTAATTAGAAAAGAGGAAAGAGGGGGCTTTTTACACTGCAATGTTTTAAAATCATTTCTCTTTACTGTGCATTCCACGGTATCTCTTTCCTCTATCCTCTTTTCTTTTTCCTAATTCCTCTATTCTATAATAATTAATTGATAACAAAACCCCCGGCAACTCTTATATCCCGTGACGACGACCCAACCATTACCTGGTATTCCCCTTTAAACAGTTTCCATTCCTGATCATTCTCATCAAACATCATGATGTTTTCATCTGTGAGAGGGATGGTTACTGATTTGGTTTCTCCGGGATCAAGCATGATTTTTTCAAAACCTTTAAGCTGCTTCGGAGGTTCCTGTGCCTCCTCAGGGACGCCGACATAGAGCTGAACCACTTCTGCACCTGCCCTGTCACCTGTGTTTTTTACATTCAGCCTAACAATACGGTCATTTCCCGTGCCTGATATTTCAAGATCACTGTACTGAAACTCGGTATATGACAGGCCGTGGCCAAAGGGGAACAAAGGTTCCTGGTTCATTGCATCATACCACCTGTAACCAACCAGTATCCCTTCATCATATATCATGTTAAGACCATCTCCCGGATAAATCATCCAATGGGAAGGCCCCTGCTTTGCGTCCATTGGGAATGTAACAGGGAGTTTACCTGACGGATTAACATCTCCAAAAAGAATATCGGCAATAGATGTGCCTGCTTCCTGGCCCGGATACCATGCCTGAATAACTGCCTCCACCTTATCTATCCAGGGCATCGCAACCGGTGTTGATGTATGAAACACTACTATTGTACGTGAGTTAACCCTGGCAATCTCCTCGATAAGTCTGTTCTGGTCCCCGGGCAAAGAGAAGAAGATCTTGTCACTGCCTTCGCCCAACTGCTCTCCCACAAATACAATCGCAGCATGCGATTTTTTTGCCGCGTCTATCGCCTTTTGAAGGCGATCATCGGGCGGCATCCAGCCCATCTTTATACCCGCGCCTAACACCGCGGAGCCGGAGTTGTATTTTAAAAGCACCTTTGCCTTCTTATCTTTTGTAAGATCCACAACACCCACTGATGCTGCGGGGAAATCAGTGTGCTGTATGGTGGTTACAAGTTTATTATTAATATACAGATCTGCTGTGCCGGTACCTGAAACAGAAAATGCATATTCCCCTGATTTGGGCGGAATTATAAATCCTGTCCATTTTGCTGACCAGGAAACTGCCTGTGCGTTTTCCATTTTGCCAAGTAAGCTTTCAGGCGCCGGCGGTATCCCGGGGTCCTCTCCAAACTCAATTTTGGGGTCAATACGTGTTACTGCGTCTGACCAGTACCATGGTGTATGAAAATATTCTCCCCTGAGCCCATGTCCTTTTTCATCGGGGGGAGTTAATATTGCAGCGGGTATTGAATACAGGGTGCGCACTCCGGCAGTTCCTCTTTCGTACATGACAGGAATATCTCCTGCACGATTCTTAATAGCATCAATAGGAACAGAAAGTGTCCGGACATGGACATTAGGGCTTCCTGTTTCCATTACCACCGCTTCAGGTCCGGCATCAGCGCCTATTACCGCGATTGATTTTACCTGATTAACAGGAAGGGCATTATTGTCATTTTTTAATAAAACAGCACCCTCTGAAGCGATCTTTCTTGCAAGGGCAATATGTTCAGGAGTTGATACATCCGCTGTTTCACTTCCTTTTACTGTTTTTTCATAAAGTCCGTGCCTGAATCTTGTTACAAGGGTGTAATATGCTTTCCTGTCAAAATAGTGTTCGTCTATTTCACCCTTTTTCATCGCCTCTGCAATCTCTACAACCGGCGAAGCTGAGGTCACACCTGCCTTTGCCGCCTTTACCGCGTCCCTTTGGGCAAAAACAGCATCCGGGACGATAGTGCCGTCATAGCCCCATTCCCGCAAACGGCCAAGAAGGTCCGGGCTGTTACAGCAGAATTCGCCGTTTATCCTGTTGTAGGCACACATTACAGAGCCCACCCTGGCCCGCTGGACAGCGGCTTTATAGGCAGGAAGATAAATTTCACGCAATGCCTTTTCTGTTATCTGTTCATCCGTTCCTCCAAATGAAGGGAAATTTCCCACCCTGCTGAATTCCTGGTTATTGGCAGCGTAATGTTTCATTGTGGCTATAACACCCTTGCTCTGCATGCCGATTATTTCAGGCACAACAAGTTCACCCATATGAAAGGGATCTTCACCGAATGTTTCGGCAGATCTGCCTCCATGCCAGGACCGGATAATGTTAATTGTCGGGCCAAGGTTTGATGCCATGCCTTTACCGCTGAATTCTTCACCAAGGGCAAGACCGAACTGTTTTGCAAGATCCCTGTCCCATGTTGCCCCAAGGTTTATCACATTTGGAAAAGCCGTTACATTCAGCGACCGGTCTCTTATTTCTGAACCAAAAAGAGAAGACATATCTGCAATGCCGTTGGGGCCATCCCCGCTCCCTCCAATCTCAGAGAGGCCAAGCTTTTCATTGGCCTTTCGGGCAGCATCCCGGGCTGATTGCTCTTCATCACTCACTTCCTCTCCCGGCATGGTAAAGGCGTTATAACCGAAATATATCTTTTCTTCTTCGGTTAGTGCGTTAACAGCATCAAGCGCCCTGCACTCGGGGGAACGGGTTTTATCAAGCCATGGTTTTTCAGATTTGGAAGGTTTACATCCTGCCGGATCAGGTAGCCCGGAGATTAGTGGAGCCGGTTCTGTATAAGACATTGATGATGAAAAAATAAAAAATACTGAAGCCAGCAAAAAAAGGACTTGCCTGTTAATCATCTTTCTCCCTCCTTTTTGCCCGGATTTTGAAGTAGAAAACATAGCAGAGGTTATTTATTAAATCCCAGCCACGCTAAAAGCGTGACCACAGAATCCGGATTTAACAGGGATAACCGACCGAAACGGCGCTATTCCTTTTTTTCTTCCAGCGCCTTCAAATCCTTGTATTTACCTGCATTGATAACATTTGTATAGCCCATATTTTTCAGTTTTTTTGCGGCAAAATTTGCCCTCTTTCCACTATGGCAATAAACCACAATGGTCTGGTCCTTGTCCGGGGCAATATTTTTTATTCCTGCCGCTATCTTATTATACGGGAGATTAACAGCTTTTTTGAGATGACCCTTATTGTATTCAGTCGGCGTTCTTACGTCGATCATGACATTTTCAGAAGAGAATATCTTTTCATATTCATTTGCGTCAACTTGTCCGCAGACAGCTACAAAAAAAGACAATAATAGAACTGGAATTAGTTTTTTCATAGGGCTCCTTTACTTAAACGTTTTGAAACTACCTCATTTGTTATGATTTCTGAAAGACATAGAATCTAAAAAGTGCCACTAATATTTTACTGCTAAAAATAACAGCATTGTCACTATTTAGAGTCCAATAAAAACTGTTCTTTTTTAATAAAAAAGTCAACTTATCTTTATAGTTTCAGGAAATTGATAAGGTCAGGCAGTGAATATAATCCCTGTAGTGGTCTATAACCCAAAATGTGGGAAAATACTGTTGACATATCCGCTGAAACCCAAAAAAATAACCCTGGATGTGGCTGAAGCAGTTTAAGGTGAGATTTTTTTAAATGACTGCATCAATGAATCCTGATTCCTGCTCAAGAAACAGTTCATATGCAGTCAATGCCGTCCGGGAAAAAGCACGGGGGCGATTAAGGACTACCTCAGGGATGCAACATTTGATAAACTGTTAAAGGAATATTTGTGCATCGTACAGACGATTAAGGCATAAGATAAGATTGACATTTTAATAAACTGATGTTTCACATGTCATAATCCATCGATACCTGTTATTTCGGCCACCGGGAGAAATCTTTAAAATCTATTAAAAGCAAGATCTCTCCTGTTCGGTCGGGATAACAAATGATGCATATCAAGATACCAGGAGTAACTAAAATTATGTAAATTTAAATAAAGGAGGAATGCCATGGATGTTCTGTTTTTATCAAGGCTTCAGTTTGCTGCAGCCACAATGTTCCATTTTTTGTTTGTTCCCCTTACTCTGGGGCTTACGATCATGGTGGCAGTCATGGAAACGAAGTATGCCAGGACGGGTGATGAAACATATCTTAAAATGGCCAGATTCTGGGGGAAGTTATTTTTAATTAACTTTGCCCTTGGGATAGTTACCGGTATTACCCTGGAGTTCCAGTTCGGTACTAACTGGTCAAGGTATTCTGCCTTTGTTGGTGATATATTTGGTTCATTACTTGCTATTGAGGCAACGGCCGCTTTTTTTCTGGAATCCACTCTTATAGGGGTATGGATATTCGGCTGGAAAAAACTCTCTGCAAAAGCACATGCAATTGTCATGTGGCTGATAGCCGGGGCGTCAACACTTTCTGCTGTCTGGATTCTAATAGCAAATTCATGGATGCAGCATCCTGTCGGGTACGTAATCCGTAATGGAAGGGCGGAGCTTGATAATTTTGCAGAAGTTGTTACTCAACCCTGGGCAATCCTTGAATTCATACATACGGTAAGCGGCGCTTACATATTGAGTGCCTTCTTTGTTATGGGAATCAGCGCCTACCATCTGCTCAAAAAACAGCATATTGAATTTTTTACAAAGTCCTTCAGAATTGCTCTCGCATTCGGTCTTATTTTTTCCGTCATCGAAGTGGCAGAAGGCCATATGCACGGTGCAGATCTGGCAGATAAACAGCCAACCAAGCTGGCAGCCATGGAGTCCCACTGGGAGACACAGGAAAAGGCACCTATCTATATGTTTGTTATTCCCGATGAGAAAAACGAAAAAAACAGGGTTGAGATTCTTCCGATCCCGGGCATGTTGAGCATGCTGGCAAAACATAATCCCAATGCAGAAGTTAAAGGCTTAAAGGATTTTCCTACATATGAAAGGCCGCCGGTACTGATCAACTTTATTGCATTCAGGATCATGGTCGGGCTGGGCATGCTTTTTGTTCTGGTTACAGTGATAGGGTTTTTAATAAGAAAACGGCTTACTGATTTTCCTCTTTATCTGAAGGTGATGCTTTTTTCCATACCGTTACCCTATATAGCAATTCAGGCGGGATGGGTTCTGGCAGAGGTTGGCCGCCAGCCATGGATAGTATACGGTCTTATGAAAACATCCGATGCAGTATCACCAATAGATACATCGCAGGTTTTTATATCATTTCTGGCCTTTATAGTTGTTTACGGACTTCTGGGTACTATCGGGTTTTATCTCATTGTTAAAAACGCTAAAAAAGGGCCTGAAGCAGTTCAAGGCTAATAAACAGTAAACCTTCATAAAGGGGGGTATAATATGGAATTACAAAATACCTGGTTTTTTCTCTGGGGCCTTTTATGGGCAGTATATTTTATATCGGACGGCTTTGATCTGGGGGCAGGAAGCCTTCTTCCTTTTATAGCCAAAACCGAAGACGAAAAGCGGGTTGTTTATAACTCAATGGGACCGTTGTGGGACGGTAACGAGGTATGGCTGCTTACAGCAGGCGGGGTAACATTTGCAGCCTTTCCAAAGGTATATGCAGTTATGTTCAG
>JASFHE010000054.1:0-17044 GCA_050123415.1 Desulfobacteraceae bacterium
TCCGATCTGGTTCCCTGCTCCTGATAAATCTTCTGCTTGGAGTAAAACTGCCGGCAAAGGCGTCTGACCCAAAGAGCTGTTACTTTTTAGGCACAAAGGGATGCTCACTCAGCGCCAGGCATGTAATATGCGTAAACTATATCTGCAAAAAAATAACAGACAGGATACCCGGAGATGCATTAAACAGTCTCAGGGAAAAAGAGGGAACAGAGCTGGATATCCTCTTTATGCTGAATGAAAAAATAAAGTCTGTTCTAAGAGTTTTAAATTGAATATTAATCGCACGAAGGAAGCCATGCATACGGTTTCCTCTTTTTTTGACACCCGAAAGGTAGGCCACACGGGCCCCCTTGGTTTCAGACGATCTTCAGATCTTTTAAGGCTTCTTTCAGGCATGGAAGAATTACATAAAAATAAAATTCTTGGTTCTTCCGGTCTGAATTTTCTGGACATGGGATGCGGAGACGGCAGGGTAAATATCCTTCTAAGTTATATCGCAAATAAATCGATCGGGATTGAACTGGATGACTGGACCCTGGATGATTATTCCCCATTAAGGGAAGAACTGGATAAGGAGTTGAATAAATTTAACCTGCCCCTTCCGCCGGATAATATCCATTTATTTGAAGGAGACGCCCTTGATCCCGGCCTCCACAATCAGGTTTTTAATAAGACAGGAGTCGCAATAGAGGATATCGACCTGTTTTATACCTACCTGACCATGCATGAAGAAATCGCAGAACTGATAGTAATGCGGGCAAAACCAGGCGCGCTTTTCATGGTGTACGGGCTTGAAAAAATCATGCCCGGATATGACGGACTTGAACTGGTTACACCTGTGAGACCTCTTGAGGGAATACTCGCAGTTTATATAAAACATTAAAAAAATCATCTTAAAATACTTTGTAACTATTTATCAAAACCTGTCTGTCTGCCGATACAAAATAGAAAATTATGAACTCACTATCCACCAGCAGGCAGACAGAAACAGATATTTAAACGAGTATTACCAGGAAGGGATATGACTTTTCAATTTAATACATCTGAAGAAAAAAGCTACGACATTGAAACCATAAAACAGTTTGTATCACATAACTACGACGAAGTGGTTGGCTATTACAAAACAAATTTTTTGAGATCAGCATTTCAACCTATCTTCAGTATCGCCCATAAACGAATAGTTGGATATGAAGCGCTTATACGGGGCCAAAACCGTCAGGGCAGAAATATCTCTCCCTTTGAGATATTTGCCGCAGACAAAAGTGAACGGGCGGTTGTCTTTCTTGACCGCCTTTGCCGGTATCTGCACCTTGGAAATTATCAGTTTATAGGTGATGACATCAACTGGCTGTACCTGAACCTGGCACCCAGTTCTATCTGCAACAGAAGAAAGTACGGCGTCTATTTTGAGGATCTTCTTCAAGAATATAATTTTTTACCCTCAAGGGTTGTTGTGGAGATAGTTGAATACCCCATCCAGGAAGAAGAATTGCTGATGGATGCGGTAAACTACTATAAATCATTGGGCTGCCTGATTGCAATCGATGATTTTGGAGCAGGCTATTCAAATTTTGAAAGGGTATGGAAACTTGCGCCCCATGTTGTAAAACTGGACAGATCAATGATTGAACAGGCATCCGGCGAGAAAAAGATAAGAGATCTGTTTCCGGGCGTGGTGTCTCTCCTTCATCAGGCTGGTTCGCTTGTCCTGATCGAGGGCATTGAAACAGAGGAGCAGGCAATAATTGCACTGGACAGTGATGCGGATTTTGTCCAGGGTTATTACTTTGCAAGGCCAATGGAGTGTTTCAGTGAAATAAAAGAATATTCTTTCCCCTTTAACTCCCTGTTCGATACATACAAGAAAATGTCGGCCAAAAGAGAAGAACTGGGAAGGAATAACACAGCCCTTCATAAAAAACTGATCCTCAAAGTAATTGAAGAATTAAAACAGGGAGAATCCCTCGAAGATGCAAGTAATTTTCTTAAAGAAGAGGAGTCTGTAATCAGGTGCTATCTTCTTTTACCTGATGGCAGGCAGATTGGCAATACTGTCTTGTCAAAGAAAGGGCTGGATAATGTGGATCCGCGCTTCAAACCCCTTGAAGACGCAAAAAGCGCTGACTGGTTCAGGAGGCATTATCTGAACCGTGCGGTTATGCATCCGGACCAGATACAGGTTACCCGGCCCTACCTGTCAATCACGGGAGGACATATGTGCACAACCATGTCTATTATGTTCAACTCTCCTGACGGAAACAGGGTGTTCTGCTGCGATCTTATAAATGAAAGGGAATAGAAAGGAAGGATATCCTTTGATCCGGGACAGGTTAATTTTCAAGGGCTTCCCTGATCTTTACGGCAAAATCCTTTTTTGAAAAGGGCTTCTGGACAAAACAGACTCCCTTGTCCAGGACGCCTCTATGCGCGATGACATCTGCGGTGTAACCGGACATATACAGGACCTTAAGGTCAGGATAAAACAACCTGACCCGGCTTGAAAGGTCGCGACCATTCATCTCAGGCATAATTACATCAGTGATAAGAAGATCAATTTTATCCCGGTATTCCCTTACAAGCCCAAGGGCATCTCCCGGTGCAGATGCAAATACTACCTTATACTTGAGTTGTTCGAGCATTCTCCTCCCCATCTTCAATATGGCCGGATCATCCTCAACAATGAGTACTGTCTCTCCCCGGCTTAAAGGAGTCTCCTTTATTACGGTTTCGTGGACATCGGCTATATCTCCGGCAAATAGCGGCAGGTAAATTGTAAATGTCGTCCCCTTATCCTTTTCACTGTAGACATTAATCATCCCTTCATTTTGTTTGACTATTCCATAGACAGTTGAAAGACCGAGACCGGTTCCCTTCCCTAACCCCTTTGTTGTATAGAAAGGATCAAAAATATTCTGCATAGTTTCAGTGTCCATACCAGTACCATCATCACTCACTGAAAGCACAACATAGTCACCCGGTAAAAATTCCGGATGATCTTTACAGTAATCATTGTCAATTAAGGTATGATCGGTCTCAATTGTCAGCTTCCCGATCCCCTCTATTGCGTCTCTGGCGTTTACGCAAAGATTTGCCATTACCTGATCGACCTGCATCGGATCAATATTGACCTGCAGCAACCCCTTACACGGAAACCATGCCAGATCAATATCCTCCCCGATCAGTCTTCTGAT
The DNA here is from genome assembly GCA_050123415.1 of Desulfobacteraceae bacterium. Taxonomy (GTDB): domain Bacteria; phylum Desulfobacterota; class DSM-4660; order Desulfatiglandales; family HGW-15; genus JAAZBV01. The sequence continues at coordinate 3,192 of JASFHE010000054.1, forward strand.
CATTTTCAGCATACTCTCAACCGTGCTGTTCAGATCAATTACCCTGGGATTAATAGTCTGTTTCCTTGCGAAGGCCAGCAACTGCCGGGTAATGTCAGTGGAACGTTTTGCAGCATCAAGGATTTCCTGAAGATCATCATAAAAAGGATCCTCCGGGCCATGGTTTTCCAGCAGAATCTCTGTATACCCCATAATAACGCCAAGCATGTTATTAAAATCATGTGCCACACCGCCGGCAAGACGCCCGACCGATTCCATTTTCTGTGCCTGCAGAAGCTGCTTTTGCAGTTTGTCCCTGTCTTTTTCAGCTTTTTTTTGTTCTGTAATGTCCCGTGTAACAGAAAGCATTACCTGTTGCCCGTCCAGGATTAATGTTTCAGCCGAAAACAGGGTATCAATTATCTCACCTGAATGAACCCGCATTCTGACATCTTTTTCGTGCACATGACCATATTCTTTTATCTCATCCACTATACTTTCTCTCTGCTGCGGATCAACCCAGCTGTTAATATCCAGCGAAGTTCTTCCAATAAGCTCTTCCCTGCTGTAACCCATGGCATTAAGAAAGGTTTTGTTTACTTCAAAAAATTTTCCGTCCTCAACACTGCTTATAACAATCCACACCGGTACTGCCTGGAATGTTTTTTCGTATTTTTCCAGAGATTGTCGTAAGGCCTCCTCAGCCTGTTTTCTTTCACTGATATTCCTGCTTGATCCCTGAAGGCCGACAGGCCTTTTATTTTCATCAAAAATTATCCGTCCCCTTATTTCAAGAGGAACAGGCTTTCGGTTTTTATTTAATATTATTGCCTGAAAAATAACCCCTTTACTCGCCGGACCTTTTTCAATCTCATCGGAAATAATTTTCTCCATCTTTTTATAATTTTCTTCATCGCAATGATCCGGCAGCCTGCTCCCGACCCACTCTTCAACACTGTAGCCGGTCAGTTGAAAGACAGCCGGATTCACATAGGTAAATTCATGGTTCATATTCATTGTCCATATAACATCAAGGGTGTTTTCCGAAAGAAGACGATATTTTTCTTTTTCACGGGCCAGCTGCCTCTCGGTTAAGCCGGCTCTCTTCACAGTAATAAAAATGATGACCACCGAGATAACGCACCAGATAATAAGAAGAATCTTGGAGTCATAGGAAAAGAGCCCATAGGCAATAAAAAACAGCATCATGGCTGTAAAGCCGTACAGGATAGCCCGTGTAATACTCTTTGACTGTTTTTCAGTCATTATCAATGCTCCACAATTTTCGGGAATTTCTCTTTTAACGGGTACATTGATCTGTTTTTACTGATTTTCTTTACCTTGATAAATAGCGCACTCAATGAAATAATGCTTATTTGAGTTATTTTTACAAAAGAAACAAAAAAGTACAAGTCGATTATTAATTTTGGATATTAAATAATGGCAGGACCCGGATATCGTTACCCCCGCTCAAAAAGAAAATTTAGAGAGAACAGACCGTCAAAGCAGGAAAAACTGTTTTATGAGAACTGCAGGATAGACCCTGCCCTGAAAAACAGTTTTAAAAAGATAGGCAAACCGGAATCAACTCCTTTTACTCCGGATCCGTTTCAGCTGGAAGCGCTTGACAGGCTCAGGGACGGTGATGTCCTGGTAAGCGCCCCGACCGGGGCAGGCAAGACCTGGATAGCAATCCAGGCTATTAAGCGCAATCTGGAGGATAACCTCAGGACATGGTACGCATCCCCGCTTAAAGCCCTGTCAAACTCACTCTACCAGGAATTTTCAACAGAGTTCGGGCCTGCATCATGCGGGATACTTACAGGTGAAAGAAAGGAAAATACCGATGCCCCCGTGATTGTGGGAACAACCGAAATCCTCAGAAACCAGCTCTATGACAATATGCACGAAGGTACAAACCTTGACAGTGACCTTGTAATACTCGATGAGGCACACTACCTGAGTGATCCGGATCGCGGTGTTGTATGGGAAGAAGTGCTTATTTATCTGCCCCAGAGGGTAAGGCTCCTGCTTTTATCCGCCACGGTTTCCAACGCAGAAGAGGTCTGCGGCTGGCTTATGAAAAACAGAAGAACCCATGCACATGTTGTAAAGGCACAAAAAAGACCCGTTCCTTTAGAGACACTGTTTCTATTTCCGGACGGTTTCATCACTCCGCTCTCAGGCAAAAAAGGTCTTTCTCCAAAGGTAAAAAAATTTGTATCCTCCGGCAGGCCACGCGGCAGAGGCAGAAGGCAGGAAAAACCGGGATATGACAGCATTATTTCATGCCTCAGAAAGCAGGACCTCCTTCCGGCCATTTTCTTCCTCAAATCCAGGATGGAATGCGATAATGCCCTTGAGATGTGCAGACACATGGATATCAGGGATGAAAGGAAGCAGCAAATAAAGGAAGAAATAAAAAAATTTTTAAAGGAATATCCTCACCTTGAAAACCACAGGCATTTGAACCTGATGACAAATACCCTTGCAGCATCCCACCATGCGGGTCATCTCCCCTACTGGAAGGTCCTCATCGAAAAAATGATGAATAAGGGTTATCTGGATGCCATTTTTTCAACATCGACCGTGGCAGCCGGGGTAAATTTTCCGGCTCGCACTGTCGTACTTGTTCAGAGCGATAAGTTTAACGGGCACACCTTCGCAGACCTGTCTTCAACCGAACTGCATCAAATGACAGGACGCGCGGGCAGAAGGGGGATGGATAATATCGGTTTTGTGATGGTTATCCCGGGCATTCACCAGGACCCTCAGCTCATACACGAATTAAGCAATTCCGATCCCGAACCCCTTGTCAGCCAGATCCGCATCAATTTCTCTATGGTTCTTAACCTGTTGCTGTCCCACATCCCTGATGATATCAGGACCCTGCTGGAGCTTTCATTTGCGAGATATCACCAGAGAGACCATGGATCATGGATTAAGAAATATCTGGATGATATACTTGACACCTTAAGCGCCCTGCTTCCTGATAGCAACTGCGACAACAGTGATCCGTTCGAGGTTTCCGAACTTATAAATGAAAGGGCAGATCTGAAACGAAGAAAAAAAAGGGCCAAAAAGGAACCGCAAAAGGATATCTTCATTAATTCCTTAAAGCCCTTACTTGAAAGGGGACGGGTCTTCAGAAACCGGAGCGGCGCGGACCTTGTTCTTTTTTATAAAATAGTGGACCGGGGCAGGATACTCTGTTTTGCCCTTGAGATCGGAAAGATGATCCGAATAAAAAAGGGAAAACCCCGCTTAAGAAGAGTATCGGTTGAAAAGATAGAGTATCTCTATGACAGGATTGTGGATATCCCGGATAACGGAGATATATATCCAATTCAACAGATAATCGACGAGCTTGAAAGCGAAGATCTCGAAATACTGAACACTGAGAACCTCATAAATGAAGACGGCAAGGACGCGCTCAGTGACATAGATTACAGGATTAATAATCTCCCATGTAATGGCTGCCGGTCCCTTCCCGCGTGCGATGTAAGCAGAAACAAACCCCTCAGGAAGGCGTTAAGTAATTTTAAATCCGTATCCCATATGATCGACAATATGGGTGAGACACTGTGGATCAGCTTTAAACGTCATTTGAGGTTTTTGAAGGAGACCGGCTTTGTGGACGAGCCGGGCAGGCTTACACAGGACGGCATATGGGCGTCCAAACTCAGGCTTGATCAGCCCCTGTTGATTGCCGAGGCCATCAGGAATGACGGATTCAAGAATGCATCCCCGGAGGTCCTAGCCGGGTTGATAGCACTTTTTGTCTGGGACAGGACACAGGAGGTGGACGCCAGGCTGGGCAGTCTTGAAGGCCTTGACATAATGCTTGATGCATATGACCGGCTCATGGGAAGCATGGAAGAGATAATGCTCCTTATGGATAAAAGAGGATTCCACTACCCCCGGATCATGCTCTGGCCGGGCGCGGCCCTTTTTCAATGGACAAAGGGAATCTCCTGGGAAACACTGCTCAAGTGCATACCTATAGGAGAAGGAGACATGGCCTCCCTGATAGTCAGAACAGCGGATCATTTAAGGCAGGTACTGAACCTCAGAGAAACACATCCGGCACTGGCTCAAACCGCCAGAGAGGCTATTGACCTTATTTTGAGAGAGCCGGTTTTTCTACCCTGAATTTTTGGAAGTTGGTCAGTTTGAGGGAAAATATGAATCAGGCCACAAAAACAGGGACTATATTAGTAACAGGGGCAACAGGCTATGTTGGTGGCAGGCTTGTCGAACGCCTTATTCCTGCCGGATACAGGGTAAGGGCCCTGGCCCGGTCCATGGACAAACTCAAAGGACGTTCATGGTCGGAAGAACCGGGGATCGAACTCATCCAGGCAGACCTCCTTGAACCTGAAACTCTTCCGGGCGCCCTGAAGGGCTGCGACACCGCCTATTACCTTGTCCATTCAATGGATCCCCAACAAAAGGACTTTGCACAGGCCGACAGACTTGCGGCAGGAAATTTTATAAAGGCAGCTTCCGAAGCCGGACTGAAACGGATCATCTACCTGGGAGGCGTCGGACGCGACCTGCCGGATCTAAGCCCCCATCTGAAAAGCAGGGCCGAAGTGGCAAAAATACTGGCTTCAGGAACAGTGCCCCTGACCTCGCTTTTTGCTGCCCATATCCTCGGTTCAGGCAGCGCCTCATTCGAGATACTGCGCTACCTTGTCGAACGTCTTCCGTTGATGGTAATTCCTTCATCAATAATTGAAACACGAATCCAGCCCGTCAGTATCAGGAATGTTCTTAATTACCTTGTAGGCTGTCTTGAAAAAAAAGAAACCACAGGGTGTTCATACGATATAGGGGGCCCTGAGATACTTACATACAGGAAGCTCCTTGAGATCTATGCTTCTCTAACCGGTATCAGAAAACCTGTCATACTTTCTCCGGGAATCCTGGCAAATTCATCCATGGGAAAAAATTTAAGCTTTTTCCTTGCAAGGCGTGTACTGCCTGTCCCGCCAAGCATCTCCGCACCGTTACTCGAAGGCGCCAGAAATGAGGCAGTAGCAAAGGAAAACAGAATCAGGGAGATTATGCCCCAGGAACTTATGACATGCAGGGAGGTTATAAGCCGGGCCATACAAAAGGATTCGCTGCAGATTGTTGAAACTCGGTGGACTGACGCAGGAGAAGTAAAACCCCCGGAATGGGCGCAGAAGGGTGATGCCCCATATGCCGGAGGAACCCTTCTTCAGAGCGGTTTCAGGGTAAAAATAAATGCCCTGCCCGAACAGATATGGCCTTTTATAAGAAGGATGGGAGGAAACAACGGATACTATTATGGTGATATCCTGTGGAAGATAAGGGGATGGATGGACACCCTGGCAGGCGGAGTAGGCCTGAGACGCGGCAGGAGACACACCGAATACCTTCAGGTTGGAGATGCCCTTGATTTCTGGCGCGTACTGGATGTTACGCCGCCTGAAAGACTGATACTTGTTGCCGAGATGAAACTGCCCGGAGAGGCAATCCTGGATATCAACATTATTCAGCAGGGTGACACATCGGAGATTCGATTCGGGACAAGGTTTCGCCCCAGAGGGCTATATGGTGTGTTCTACTGGTATTCACTCCTGCCTGCCCATGACCTCCTGTTCGGCGGAATGTTAAAGGCCATTGCAGGAAAGATCGGTTGCCCTATATTGAAAGGACCGGAGACCTTCAAGCCCGGTCCTATATGGTAAAAGATATTTAAAATATTCACATGCACATAAACAAGGGCATCCACGCCTGAAAAAATGTGCAAATAATTGATTTTTTTAACCCGCTCAATTGAAACCGCCCCGGGTAAATAATTTTCGAATCTCCTGAATTCCTTATCATTCCTGGCTCTCATCGATTCATAAAAGAAAATTCCAAATATCAATTCATCTGGCACATATATTGTAATTATCTCAATTGATATAGAAAGAGATATCATGAGGAGGGCAAAATGCACGAGCAAGAATATCCGGCTATGAATGCGGATGGGATACGCTTACTCCTGGTTGATGATGATATAAATCTACTTGAACTCACATCTCAGTTATTATTTCGAAAAGGCTATCTCGTTACGCCTGTTACAGGAAGTAGTGAAGCTATAACCATCCTCAATATTAATCATGGAGCATATGATGTTGTTGTCACTGATCTCTGTATGCCGGAGAACAATGGTATTGAACTGGCTATAATGATCAAAACCATATCGGCAGACATCCCTGTCATCCTTCATACAGGTAAAATTGATTTAATAGATGAGAGACAGATAGCCCTTGCCGGGATAGCTGAAGTCATTACCAAGCCATACAGAGTTGAGGAACTGGATAAAATCATTAAGAAAGTATTAAAAAAACAGGAGGCATAGCTATGGGTAAAGAAATAACAGAGCATATATACCTCAAAAAGGACATCGACAGGGCTTTTAATATGGGAGTCGAGACATCTTTGGCTCTATTTGAAGAAACAATAGGCATGCCTGAGGATAAGCAGAGATATGTCCTCAGTCACATTAGGAATATGCTCATAGAAGATAAAGCTGCTGTAGTTATGAGCAATCCATAATAACTTCTCAGATGTACGTGCATCTTCTGATCCAAACGACCATAAATAAAAGAGGGGTACTGTTTTGGATAGAATAACGGCATCCTGGGAAGTATTATAAAATAAAACCAAGATTAATCGTTTTGAATAATATCATTTTCTGTGCATAGAGGGAAGATGGGCCTTTGAATCATCAGTAAATTCAATAAAAAAAGAGTTATTCTCCTTTTCGAATATATATATTGCTGTTCATCGTGTTCAGGTACACACTACTATCGCCACCTCCGTTAATACGGGTTGTAATATAATTTGAATAATACGCAGTCATAAAGAATTTTTGAGATGCAGATTCATCTGTCTTGTCCTCCATATCATTTCCGGGGATGATATCACCATCAAAACCTGAATATACATCACCTTTCATTGTTTTAGCCAGGATATCGGCTTTAATGTCTTTTGGAAGAGTAATGTCAATTTCACCACTTACCGTACTGAAATATAGTGCGCTGTCTTTGTTCAATGCCTTAAAGGATACATTTATATTACCACTAACTGTGCTGACATTGGCTTCTCCCTTAATATTTTCGGCATTGATGCTCCCATTTACTGTATTAACTTCAATTGTTCCGGAGAAATTTTTAATGTAAACATCTCCATTAATGATTCCACTAGCCTGACCAAAGCTGTAAATAACGGGGATGTCAGGTATCTGTGGAATATGAAAACCATTTTGCATATTTTTTACCATTTGTCTGTTTTGTTCTCTAATTTGTTTTCTAATTTCTTTAGTCTGCTTTTTTATTTTCTTAAGTTCTTCATTCCGGTTTATATAAACCTGATTTTGCATAACAGGTCCGTTTCCGAGTTTAAGTGTTACGTTATTCGGAACTTTAATATTCAGATCAATACCATCAAAAGGGCGAAATATAATTATAGAATTCTCTTTTTTGTTGTTGATAATATTGAACCCGGCACTGCTGATTTTTTTCAGACCTTTTGTCTTTTCAGTAACTTCATCATTTTCCTCAAAAATATTTACATCCGCTGAAATCAAAACCTTGTCACCTTTATATCCGGAAATATCAATGTTTCCGTTTCCATTGATCTGCAGAACTTTTTTTGCATTTGAGTCTCCGAATTCAAGTTCTCTGTTATACCGTTTTTCTCCGGAAAAACAGATATTGGAACCGAATAGAAGAATGATTAAGACTATTTTTATTATAAATGCTTTTTTCATTTTATCCTCCGAGAAATACTGTTTTGTGTCTATTCAGAAAAGAGCCCTTTCCGGATGGGCACTGACTAAATAAATTGATTCAATGCCTCCTTTGCCCGCTCTTTTACATGCTCATTTGTTCCGGAATCATTCATGATGTTGATCAATGTTGAATATGACTCCGGCTCTCTTATAGTTGCCAGAAGATCGATCAATGAGACCTGCACCAGCGGTGACGACTGAAGACCTAGTGATTTTATGAGCTCGTGTCTCACGTATCCATTATCAGTAAAATGAGCCAAGGCGTTTACAGCAGCCAGCCTCACATTTACATTTGAATCACTGTTCAACATTAACAGCAGTGTGGAATAAAATTCTTTGTCCACATTTTTTAGTCGGCTGGTCATTGTCAATCCGCGTATTCTTTCTGTCACAGAAGCCTGATCAAGGAGTGAACTCATCACAACCTGCTGGATCATATCTTTTTGAAGGCTGAGAATATCTTTTTGTGATTGAGTTTTACTGTTAATTCCGAAACCGGTTACAAAACTGATTATGACTACAATTACCGTGATGGCGAACTGTGCCAGGGGACGTTTGGGCCACCAGGATTCCAGCCATTTTGAAAATACCGCGTGCCGCTTTATTCTTTTATTATCATTAATACCCAGATTGTATGAGTCGATCATATTTTCAATGTTTTTCTTCACATTGCCGGAGAGTTGCCTTACCTCCAGATTATCAAATTCTAACCACATGGATCTCATAATTTCAAATTCAGCACGGCAGTCTTTACAGGAAGATAGATGTTCATCAACGCTACGGGTATTATTATTGTCCAGGGTTCCTTCGATATATTCGATAATTAATTCTTTTATATCTTCGCAATCCATTTTTTTATTCCCCTGCTATATTTAAATATTGAACTTTCAATTCTTTCATGGCGCGATAAATTCGAACCTTTACTGCCCCGACAGTGCATCCGAATATCTCTGCAATTTTATTATAGGGTAAACCGGTAAATTTACTTAATATTAACAATTCCCTGTTATCAGATGAGATCCTTTCAAGCGCCCTGTTAAGATGATTTTTATTTGTTTTATCTTCCAGCTCATTCTCAGGATTACGACTTCTTTCATCAGGTTGTTCAGGATCAAACTCCTTACCTGAGGGCTTTTTACTACTGAAGTAGTTAATCTTTTCGTTTCTTGCGATAGTATACATCCACACCTTGAAATCAGCCCCGTTTTTGAAGGTATGCCTGTATTTTAATATCTTATAAAAAACAGTCTGCACAAGATCTTCACACTTAAAACTGTCCTTTATCTGGAACTGGAAATAATTGTATAATCCCTGGGCATGCTTGTCATACAGTTGCCCAAGTTTCTGGATATCACCATTTCTCACACTCAGCATTTTTTCACGATCCTGATTCAAATCTGCTCCGGGATATTCTCTTTTTTATTAAATACAATCCTTCAGGGGAAAGGTTACAGAGAATATTAACCTATTATTTTTCATTATGTAACCTTTTCAAAAAGCCTTTGTATTCATTACCAATGCATTCATTGCTAAATCAATGAAAGGAGAGGACAAATACTATGCCTGGCGCCTTTCTCAAGATTACTATACGCAACCTCTATCGCGAAAAGATGTATGCCTTGATAAATATAGCCGGATTATCCCTGGCTATTGCCTGCTGCCTGATCTTAGGACTCTATCTACGCAGCGAACTGACATATGACCGGCACAATCCAAAGCACAGGCAGATTTACAGGGTAGTAAACGAATTTAATATAAACGGTAAATCAGATAGTATGGCAAGAACATCACAATTGCTGGGGCCAATGTTAAAAGATGAAAATGGAATCAATAAAATAACACATGTTTTTGCAGATCTGCCACCGAATTCTCACCTCAAATACGATGTGCTTTCCACAGATGACATTCCATTTTTTGCGGTTCCTGAAGATATCAACGCCCGCATTTACCGATTGGCGGGACAAATTAATTATTATACATACCTGATAATGGATGAAGACTATGACATTCGTGACTTTAAGGATATTTCGGATTCCTTTAACAAAAGAAATATGGAGCACTTTTTAAGGGGTTCAAATGTTACATGGAAGGCATGGCTGCAGCCTCTGGCAGACATTCATCATTACTCGGATGTAGATATTGATGAACCCACAGGCAACTTAACATATTTGTATGGGTTCACTGCAGTAGCGATTTTTATCATTCTTATAGCCTGCATTAACTATATGAATCTTGCAACAGCCCGTGCTGCAAAACGGGCAGAAGAAATCGGTATGCAGAAAATCCTTGGATCAGGAAGGGCCCGCCTGATCTTCCGGTTTATGGGCGAGGCAGTTTTTTTCTCCATTATTGCTCTTATATTTGGTTATATCCTGCTCGAAATAGCATTGACCATGACACCAATTAATGGATTACTTGATAATTCAATAGCATTAAAGGACCTTACCGATCCATACGTTCTGGCGGGGATGCTTGTGTTCAGCCTTGTTCTGGGTTTACTGTCAGGAACCTATCCTGCCCTCTACCTCTCTTCCATCCCTCCCCTGTCAGCTCTGACAGGAGGTCAGCAGGCAGGCAAAGGAAGTATCAGGTTACGGAAATCACTGGTACTTATACAATTCGTAATTTCTGTCTGTGTAATTGCCTGCACACTGATTATGGCCATACAGATGAACTATGTTTCCAGTAAGGAACCGGGATTTGAAAAAGAGAACAGGTTATTAATTACCCTTCGGACCGCGGATGTGCTGGACAAGGCGCAAACCATCAAAAAGGAACTTTTAAAAAACGGCAATATTTTGGGGGTATCGGTATGTAACAATGTATTAGGCAGGATTGGCGGTTTAAATGTTCTCATGGTAGAAAATAATGATGGTACCCGGGATCGGATGTCTACAGTAGGTATACGGATTGGTAATGAATTTTTTGAGGTTATGGGTATTAAACTCAAAGAAGGCAGGGATTTATCAAAGAGGCTGATTACTGATGTTGGTAATTCTCTTGTTGTTAATGAAGCCTTTGCCAAGAAAATGGGTTGGAATGAGCCTCTTGGTAAACATATCGGAAACGGCAGGGTTATAGGAGTTGTAAAGGATTTTCATTATGACTCTCTTCATAAAAAAGTGGAACCATTCCTGTTGCGACAATTTCCACCCAATACCGATAACATACCGGTCAATGAACGTAAGTATTCGATAAATTACATGGTGCTGAAACTGTCAGGCGCGGAAATGTCCGAAACGCTAAGCTTTATTGAAGAGGTATTTGCCGAGTTTGATCCAAAGCACCCCTTTGAGTTCGAATTCCAGGATGACTTTTTAAGTAAGCTGTATAAGGATGAACAGCGACAGATGATGCTCATAGGAATTTTTTCTGCTGTTTGTATTTTTATTTCCTGTATGGGCTTGTTCGGGCTGGCAGCTTTTACTACTGAACAACGCACTAAAGAAATCGGCATCAGGAAGGTATTGGGTTCTTCAACCTGGCAGATAATTACAATGCTGGCACGAAATATCCTGATACTTGTGTTAACAGGAGCGGTGATTGCATCAATCATTGCCTATTATTCCATGAGTGAATACTGGCTGATCGATTTTGCCTATCGAATAAATATAAATATGAATTCATGGGTATTTCTGGCGGCTGCCGCTGTTGCTGCGGCTGTAGCCTTTGTTACTGTTGCCCTGCAGTCCTTTAAAACAGCACAGGCAAATCCGGTTAAGGCGCTTAGGTATGAATGATGAAAGAAAGGCGCAGGGCTTAAGGCGCAGGGCGCAGGGGAAAAAACAGCTAAAGACGAACATCGAATCGTGAATCATGAAAAACCTTAAGGAGGATGTAATGAGATTTTATACCAGGGCTTTAATCCTGTTATTTTCTGCATTATTTTTTAACACTGCACTGGCCAGTGAAGATATTATCGGAAAATGGGAGGGGACGCTTGCGCCGGCTCCTGACAATGAATTGATCATAGATTTTATAATAAATAAAACCGACGATGGTTCCTACTCTGTTGTACTGAATTCTCCTGATCAGGGTGCAATAAAAAATATTAAAGCCAATTCGGTTGTTTATAAATCCGGTAAACTCAGCCTGGGGGTAACCGATCTAAACGGCTCCTATGAAGGAGTTCTTAAAGATGGCAAATTTGAAGGGAGCTGGAAACAGGAAGGTGCACTTATCCCTCTAAATCTTAGCCCTTATAAAAAGCCCGTGTTATCCAGGGAAGACCAAAATGTATTATTAGGAGGGTGGCATGGACCATTTGATATTCCTAATATATCATTAACTGCAGTTGTGCGTTTTGAAATGGTAGACGGTAAATTTGTAGGTTTTTTTGATGTCCCCGAACAGGGTGTCAAGGATTATTCAATTACTGATGTTGTATTAAGTAATGGTAATATTAGTTTTAAAGTACCCAGGGCTGAATACAAAGGTAAACTGGCTAACAATGAAATAGTCGGTAGATTGCTACAGCCAGGGCGTAGTCCTATTCCAATAACACTCAAAAAAGGAAAGTATAAAGCCCCAACTTACAGCTTAAACCTTCCACAAGAGACCAGGGAAAATCTATCCGGTGAATGGCATGGACACGTCAAGACACAGAACAGTGAGGAACACGTGATTTTTAGATTTGAAACCATAAAAAAAGGTGATTTTTTAGGCTTTCATGATAATCCTGATCGAAACGTGAAAGGGGCAATGGTTTATGAGGCAACTTTGACTGACGGGAAATTAACTCTCAAGGTATCCGGTGCACGGTTAGAAGGTAAACTGGCAGGTGATGAGCTTATCGGACAGTTTATACCAGGCAGTGGAAGCCCAATGGATTTAACTCTTAAAAAAGAATAGCCATAGTTATAAAATGGAGAATCCTGTAATACTCCTGCCAAGGCGTCGTCTTGTCCCGCTATAATCTCAGCAACGACAGCAGCATGTTTTTCCTGTCATTCCGACCAGCGGGAGAATTCTTTTTCTTTCCTCTTTTCTGTTTTCTGTTTCTGTTTTCCGATGTTTTACACCGGCCTCCCTGGCACGGCGTCTTGTCGCGGCGAAGCTTTAGCGAAGACGGAAGCTGCAAGCGAAGACGGTCAACCTCCGACCTCCGGACTTTGTCTTCCCTTTCAGCTTTGAGCTTTCAGCCCTCTATTTTTTCCCTTGCTTTTCCAATATTGAATATTTACCCTGGATTTTATTTAGTGGGAATGGGCCGGCAGGTATCGTATATTATTTGTATGAAATCAGCGCCAAAAACGGGCCTGTTATCCTGATAGCTTCCTTTTTATATTTTATTCCTATAGGTTTATCATTGCTTGTAGGTATGTTCTTCAGGTAAGTTATGAATAAAGGGCTGATTTTAGGCGCAGTTTTTATAGCCCTCGGGGCCTGGATTGTCAGTTATGCAACCAGAGTAAAGCAGTAACAGTTTGACCCTTTTAATGCATTATTAAAACTATGAATGAGGAGAATCCCGGCAGGTCTTAAACCTGTTCGGGTATTTTACAGTATGACCTACTATCACTGGGCAGCGGAACCTGTAAACATGCAAAGGATGACCTATCCGCAAATGGGGCATCCGAAGCCGAATGGTCTCTGGTTTGATGTAGACGGCAGCTGGAAACAATGGTGTGAGGCAGTTCAGTACCGCCCGGAAGATTTGAGCTGGCGTCACACGGTTACCCTTAAAGATACTTCGGGAATACTTTTTCTGCGAAGTATCGAAGATATCGATGTATTCACCGGTCAGTACGGGCATGATGTTGCCGGCAATATTCAGCCCATTCAAAGCTCCGAAGATCTCGATACATTTGCATGCCAGTATGGCAAGGATCTTTTCCGTGATATTCTCTGGCAATTTTCAAATTACATCATGTGGGAGGAGGTTGCAGGGAAATACAGCGGTATTATAATCGATCCCTATCTACCTGAAAGAAGCCAGACTTACCTGTGGTATTACGGCTGGAACTGTGCAGGTGGATGCATCTGGGATACAAGCGTGGTCAGCCTGGGTAAGCCGTGCCTTGAGGAGTCACACTCATAAGGTTTTAACCCGGTTTAGCAT
>JASFHE010000055.1:0-16573 GCA_050123415.1 Desulfobacteraceae bacterium
CAAACCTGAATATTTTCCTCTTATTCTTGCTGCCGGTTCGCAGGTGGGATCATTTGGCAACTCTACCAGTTCAATGGCAAATATTATACTGGTAAATGGACCCATAAGGAATGAAATCGGCATGAATTACAAGGGAAATGCAATGGGACCTCATAATGAGGCCAACTCGATTATCGGGCGCGCTTTCACTTTGATGGCAAAGACAGCCGGTAACATCCACCATAATGTAACAACTTTCAGCACACTTGGCAGCAATCTCCAGTATAATAATCTTTGTATCGCTGAAAATGAGGAAGCTCTTCCCGAAGGTTGGAAACCCTACCATGTCCGTATGAACTATGAACCCAATGACAGTACGGTTACCGTAGGCACAGGCTGGACTTATATTTCAAGTGTTGGTGAAGCACAAAAAGCCTACCCTCCGCATTACCTGATACGTGACTATATGAGATCTCTGGCAGCACTTGGCAGCGCAACCGTAATAATGGACCCCACAGTGGCAGCACTGCTTAGGGAAAATTATGATATAAAAACAAAGGATGATCTCAGCAAATGGCTGGCGGATAATGTTGAAAAAACCGTTGCCTCATTCTGGGGTAATGGTGTAGCGGCCACAGGATTGATGCCAATGGCCCGTCAGGGACTTCCACCATTTTCAGATTATCTGAATATGCCCGGAGACAAGTTAATAAAGCCGTTTAATGCCAGGGGTATCAACATACTTGCTGTTGGCGGGGAGATTCAGACAACATGGTTTGTTACCGATTTTGGACTGGGCAGACCGGTTTCGGTTGACGAGTGGAGATAGTTTTTTTAAAAAAGGTTCAAGAAAATATCTATTGTATAAACGGGCTTGATGTATTTAACAATGAAATATGTACCAACCCTCCGAATCATGTTTTTCTTGAACCTTTCTTTAAAACATTTTAGGAGCAACAATGAAAAAGACAGTCTTATTAATTCTAATGATATTTTTATCATCGCCAGTGCAGGGTATCGCGGCTGATTTGGCTCATCCTGAGCTGAACAGGATTAAAACCAAAGAGCTCAAGCAGTTAACAGATAATAAAAGTGAATTTATCCTTATAGATTCACGTGATAGCGGAAAGTATAGCCAGGGTCACATCAAAGGGGCCATAAATATCAGCTTTAATCCATCAGGAGATCCCAATGCACTAAAAATGACTCTTATGGCCCTTCCCATAGATAGGCTTATAATTGTTTATTGTGACAGCGAAGGCGAAAAAATCTCCGCAGGCCTTGCGATGGATTTGTATGACATGGGCTGTGATATGGATAATTTGAAAATTTTATCCGGAGGCATGGCTCAATGGAAAAAAATGGGATACCCTCTTATTAAAGCTGGAGAATAACAGCATGCAGGTAGTATGGCTGACCTGGCAGTATATAGAGGGGCAATCCTATAATTTCCCGTGATATGACGCGCTTCCGGCGTTCCTTAAAGACTTCAATATTGTCTGGTTCGCACGATCTCCGTGGGAACGAGAAAAAGAGTGAAAAAATTATTGCTTGATATTTTGGTTTAATAGTAATATATGAAGCTCCAAAAACAAACACGGAGGAATGGCCGAGTGGTTTAAGGCGGCGGTCTTGAAAACCGTTGAACGAAAGTTCCGTGGGTTCGAATCCTACTTCCTCCGCCACATCAAATATACAGCTTCCTTATTTTGACAAGTCCAATATTTAAATTATGAGGTTTTCATGATGGATACTTCAACAATCCTTAAAATAAATATTCCGGCACAGTTTTTACTGGTCATGGCCATTGTCTTTTTACTTCAGGCGTGTGCGATTAATCCTGTCACAAATCGAAGGGAATTGATGCTTGTGTCCGAAGAAAAGGAGTTCGGGATAGGGCAGAATGTTGACAAACAGGTCCGGGAAGAAATGGGGATCTACCTGGAAAAACCTGAACTAAGGAATCTGGTTAAAGAAACAGTCGAAAAAATAGGAAAAAAAAGTCACAGGCCTGATCTCATATACCGCGCAGAAATTGTCGATACACCTGATTTTAACGCCTTTGCCGTTCCGGGAGGTTTTGTGTATGTACATCGCGGTCTACTTGAAAGGATAAATTCTGTTGATGAGCTTGCCTCGGTAATGGGGCATGAGATCGCGCATGTCTCGGCCCGTCATTCTGCCTCCCAGATAACAAAGCAGCAACTCCTTAATATAGGTGTGCTGGGCGCTTCAATAGTGGCCGGTGGTCAGATCCAAAAATTCGAGGATCTTGTCAACATGGGGTCGGTACTCGCCTTTAGTAAATTTTCCAGGGATGATGAACGTGAGGCGGATTATTTCGGGATGCGCTATATGGTTGATGCCGGATACAATCCGGATGGCGCCATAAATTCAATGAAGACCATCCAGCGACTGGGTGATGAAGAACCCGGTTCGCTCGAAACATGGTTCATGACACATCCGCCTACCAGTGAAAGGATTACGAGCCTTAGCAGTGAGCTCAATGAACTGTCATCAAAGAATCCTGAAATATTAAAAAGGAAAATCAGACGAAACGAATTAATAAGACTCCTGGACGGTATGGCAGTCGGAGAGTACAATGGGAAAGAACTTGTAAAAGGCGACAGGTATTACAATAAGGAATTCCTGTTGAGTATACCCATACCCACAGGGTGGCAGGCCCATATAAACAACAAGGACTATACCGCTGTTTTTGCAGACACTAAAAACAAGACATATATCATCTTTAACACGGAAGCCCTCAGAAAGATAATCACGACATCCGAATATTTTAACACAATCGTGTCAGCCCTTAAGGGCAAGGGACTTCAGCAGGCGGTCCAGGGCAGCAGTCAAAAAATGGCCCACGGCGCGTTATCTGCCAGGTTTACAGGAAGCGGGAGTAACGGAACTGTATATGTAAACCTGAACGCCTTTGTGAAGGGTGATCGGGGCTACTCTTTTCTGGAGGTCGGAGAACAATCGTCGTCTGATAATACACTTAGAAGCATGGTAAACGGGATGGTATTTTTACCCCCGAAGGAAGCCTCAGGAATAGAGCCTCCCCGGATGAAAATACACATAGTTAAAAGTGGTGAAACATGGGCCGGTATCATGGCAAGATATTATAAAAGCAATGACGATGTCTCAAAGCTTGCCGAGTACAATGGATTTACGATGAATGTAATGCCATCTCCCGGTGTATTGTTGAAGATACCGCCAACGTTGAAGTTTAAGTAATGCCAATCCAGAAAGAGGTAATTTCTGGATTGAGCTTTCAGCCGTCAGCTAAGTCTTTATTTTAAAAGTCTTTTGCTGAAAGCTGAACGCTGAGTGCTGACAGCTACCGAACATAACTTTTATTTTGGGATGGACAGTAGTCACTACCTCACCAGCTCCACATCACCTGAAGAGACCCAGCAGGTTCGGGAATCCGAAAGCTCAACATGATACCAGTCTCCCCTGTCTTCAATGAGTGTAAACTCGGTTCCTGCATGAAGGGGCTCTTTAAAGCTGGGTTCATAGGTCTCGCTGTTTCCTTTTCTGGCAGTTGTTTCGGTGCTTAATATTACGCCCGGTCTTGTTTTTTTAAGTATAAATTCCTCTGTTACAAGTGAACCAGAGAGAAGAACGGAAATCAGGGCGGAAACCAGAGTGCACCAGAACAGGAACGGTTTTTTAAAAAATAATCGAAAACCGGCAGATATCCAGACAATGGCAAAGAATATCGTGAACAGCATTATCCTGGTTTTTACCGAAATGTCATAATGCCAGAAAAACAGGGTCTTCAGCACCTTTGTTTCCTGTTTTTCCTCTACTTTATCTATGCGTTTTTCCCTCGCATATTTCAGGTTCTGTCTCAGGTTGGTGTCATTTGGCATATACTGCTCTGCGCGGCGGTAGTTGAGTATTGCTCTTCCTATATCATTCATCCTGAAGTAGATATTGCCGAGATTATAATATATCATGCCGTTTTCTATAGAGCCTTCTTTTATTATACGCTCATAACGCATGGCTGATTTTTTATAGAGGGACATGGCCTCATCTGTATTTATTGATTTGCTGTTTGCCTGCCTGAACAATTCCTTTGCCTGACTGTACAGGTCTGTTACAGTGGTCCTGTCGAGTTCCTCTGCATTTATTTTATTAGTCATCGTTCCTGAAAAAAGAAAGATAATCATGACAAAGATCATAATAAGGAAAGAGATACTTCTCTTACTTAGTTTTTTTAAGAGGTGAGTGAACTGGATCTCTGCCATTTTATTTAAGCCTCTTTTCAAGATCTGCCGCAATGCCTGCAGCTTTATTGATAAATGAAGAACTGTCTTTAAATGTGATATTACCCGCGTACCTTGCTGCCTCACAGGATTCAAACATTTCTTTTAAGTTTTCTATTATGTCCTGTTCGATCCCGATAGATTCAAGCTTCTGTCTTGCATCCGCAAAGGTAATAGCGCCTCCTGATGGAAGCCGCAGTTTTACACCAAGATACTCCCTGAAGATATCCAGTACCATTTCGCAGGCCCTGTCAGGTGGAGCGCTTTCCGTATCTTTAAAGGCCTTTTGAAGATTTCCGAATGCCTTTCTTGATAATACCTTTAAAGGATCATCATTTCTCTTTCTGTTAATTGAAGTGCACACCAAAAGAATCACAAACAGTAAAGGAGGACAGAATACAAGGTATGGCCAGGGGCCTGACGTAAAGCAGGAGAGAGGAGTAAGGTACTGTTTTTCAAGAACCGACATATCTTCATAGTTAAATGCAATCCCCTTTCCCCAGGTTTCTATATCATTTCCGGTAATTGTAATATCGGATTTTCCCTCTGCGTCAAGGAGCGTTAGAACCTTTGTTTCCTTAACAGACAGGGGAATGGGCGCTGATTTTGCTATCCTGTATTCTCCCTTTTTCGTATCAAAATAGGGCAGCTTAACAGGCGGGATTTCATCTACATCGGGGCTGAGGGGCCTGATAGTCTGGGTAAATATCTTGCTGTTTCCTTTAGTTTCGGCGCTTGCCCGTTCATCAGGAATTTTAAATCTTCCCGTAAACGCGGACTGGTCATTCAGTGGCGGCAGTTCTACATGTTCAAGGTATTCCGGACCTTTGACTGTGACTGTAAGGGTTATGGGATCGCCGACATTAACTTCAACGGGTGAAGCGCTTGTTTCTATCTTATAGTTCCCTATATGGCCCTTGAAGTTGGCAGGTCTACCCTCTATAGGTAATTCCCGCACCCGGAGAGTAAGTTTATTTGAGGGAACAACAACTCGTTTGTATACTGCCCTGCGGGAAGAACCAAAAAAATCATCATCAAAAAAACTTGAGACCGGATCATCGGATCTTCTGGAATAACCTGTCTGGGCGCTGCATGTCAGTGTGGCCGGGTCAATAGGGATTGACCCCGATTCAACCGGTATCAATACTTTTTTAAAAGATATCGTGGTAAATCTTTTTCCATCAAGTGATTTCTGGCCTTGTTCACCTATTACTTCACTGCCTCCCAGAGGAATACGATAGAGCTTTTTGCCTGAGTTTTGATCAATTTCAGGGGCCGCAAATTCAAAACGTGTATCATGTATTACGGGCAGGTCGAGATTGAAATTGTTGACATTCTTTCCTATGTACCATGTTACAGTAAGTGTTATGGGTTCTCCCACATAGCAGGTCTCTTTTGACAACTGAAGCCTTAACTTGAAATCATCAGTTTCGGCAGGTTTCCTTGCAATAATAACAAGCGGGTTTGTCTGGACAGTGTCATTACCTGACCGTATCTCAATGGATGGGATTACCAGGGTGCCGGTTTTTTCGGCAGTAAGGTGATAACTAAAGACATATCCCTTTTTTTCATTTCTGGTCATCTTTCCGTTTATTATAGTAATGGATGAACTGCTGTTCTGGGAACCTCCGAGAAATTGAACCCTGATTCCTTTCCATCCGGACAGATCAGGCTGCTCAGGGGATTCAGATCCGAATACTTGGATCTGGAATGCAAAGGTTTCTCCTGCATATACTTCGGTACTCTCAACAACAGCCTTTGCGCTAAGCTCTGATGCATAGGTTGAAGTACACGCAATAAAGAATATTAATATTGAAAAGATGATCCTTGAAAACATTACCAGTCCTTTTCTACATCCCTGTAACCGAATGGTTCTATCATCCGGCGCTGTTTTTGGTTTTCTTTTTCCTCATTGAGTATGTCCTGGGCATCTTCACTGGCTTCCTGCATTTCTGCCTGTTCTTCATTCTGAGGTTGATTCGGGTCCTGTGATGCCTCCTGTTTCTGTTGTTCTTCCTGTCCCTGCTGTTCCTGTTGATCCTTGTTCTGCTGACTCCCCTGTTGTTTGTTCTTATCCTGTTCAGGAGGAGTGAGGGCATCTTTGAGTTCCTTTACCGCGTTTTCCTGGTTTTTTTCTGCAATGGATGCAGCCGAGTTCCTCAGATTACCTTCTGCGGCCTCCTGCTCCTTGACCGCGTTATTAAGATGGGTCAGGGAAGGATTTTCTTTTTCCTGATTCTGTTGCGCAGACTGGTTTTTAATTTTATCCACCAGTTTTTGCGTATCATCAGTTATCTTCTTCTGCTCATCAGCGAGCTGGTCGAGCTTTTTATTCTTTTCATCCTGATTTATTTGACTTCCGGATATCTTCCTGTTTTTTTCAAGGGCATTTTCCTGTCTTTTAATAAGTTTTTGCAGCTCTTCGGCATTTTGCTTTGCCTGTTTCTCCCTCTCTTTTGCTTCTTCTTCCTGCTTTTTTATCTCATCTAGAATGTTTTTCATATAAAGACGTACAATCTCAATGTTTTCTGCCGCGTATGTTAATTCCGGATCAAGCTTTAATGCATCCTGATAATGAAGAATGCTTTTCTGGCAAAAATCAAGTGATTTTTTGAGGTCACTGTCCATCTGCCTTTCTGCCTCGCGAAAGGCGCAGTTTCCCAGGTTGAACCTGCTTTTGGATTCCGTCTCAGGGTCTTTGCTTTTTAACGCGGCCTTTTCAAATTCTTCTATGGCAGCACTGTAGTCTCCCTTTTTATAAAAGGCGGCGCCCTTGTTGAAATATATATAGGGTGATTCGGGATTATCAACAGCGGCTTCATCATAGTCCTTTAAGGCTGCATCATAGTCACCGGCAATCCATGATTTGTTGCCTCTGTCAATCAACGAAGCTGTTGAGTCTGCGAAGGCGGTATTACTTATTAATAAGACAATAATGATGAAATATATTTTAAGCATTTCTGCCCTCTTTTTTCCTGTCTGTTAAAACAAATTCAAGGCAGATAAGGATAAAAGCGATGCTTAAAAAAATCTGAAACTTCTCTTCATAGCGTTTGATTGTCTCCGATTCAAGTTCCTTTTTTTCAGCGCTGGCGATTAACTGCCTGTATACGGTCCCAAGATCAATGGTGCCTGTAGAGACATTAAAATATTTCCCGCCCGGTGTTACATTTACCATCTTTCTTAAAGTGTCTGCATCAAGCCTGCTCCAGACCTCTTTGCCGTTATATTTAAGAAAGGTCTTTTCACCTTTCTCATTAACAACAGGTATCCTTTTTCCCTCGTTTTCATCACCGAGCCCTATGGCTATCAGTCTCATGCCTTTCTCACCGGCCTTTTTTGCTGCCTCAACCGGAAAACTGTCGTGGTCCTCTCCGTCCGTTATAAGTACTATATCCTTATATTCCTTTGCCTGGTCATCAAAGACGTTGTTTAAAAGAAGCCTGATGGCGTCTCCCATCATTGTACCGCCCCTTGCTATACTGTCTGTGTCTATGGATTTCAGCATCATCTTGAAAAAGCCGTAATCCTGAGTCAAGGGACATTTGATGGCTGCTGTACCGGCAAAGGCCACAAGCGCGACCCTATCGCCCCTGAGCTGTTCTATACAGTCATTGATAGCAAGCTTGGCCCGTTCAATGCGATTGGGAACAAGGTCCTCTGCCATCATGCTTTTTGATACATCAAGGAGGAATACAATATCTCTTCCTTTTCTTTCTATTTTTTCAGGCCTGGGATTCCATGACGGCCGTGTCAGGGCAAATATTATAAAGGCAAGGGCAAGGACTGTAAGAACTGCCTTAAAATATCTTTTTGATTTGTCGATCGAAATAGATATCTTATCGAGAAGACCTGCTTCGATAAAAAGTTCCAGTGCCTTTCTCTTTTTTGACCAGCCGTACATGAATATCAGGAACACGAGCGGGAGAACCCACAGAAGATGAAGCATATTGATATTATGTAGTATGATCCCGTTCATGGTATTCTCCTGAAAACAGTGTTCTTTAAGACAGCCTCACATATTATCAGCAGAAATCCGGCAACAGCCAGACAGAGAAAGGATTCCCTGTAATCCACAAAACGTATGGACTCTATTTCGCTTTTTTCCATGGCGTCTATTTCTTTGTATATATCGATAAGCGCTTCCGTGTTTTCAGCTTTACGGAAGAAACCTCCTGTCATATCCGCTATCTGTCTCAGGGTGGTTGTGTCCACCCTCTGTCGTGAAGGGACCTTGTATGTGCCAAAGGGGGTCTGGACAGATGTAACAGCCTCACCGCCTCCAATGGCAATCGCGTATATCTTAATGCCCCATTTCTTTGCGAGTTCGGCTGCCTGGACAGGAGTACGCTTCCCGAAATTGTTTTCACCATCGGAGAGGAGTACTATTGCCTTGCTCTTTATCTCATATTTACCTGCCTTTTCCTTTTCTTCCTTTAAGATATCCTCAGCTTTTTTTAAACGTGCCGCTGCAAGGGCAAGGGCGTCACCGATTGCTGTACCGTCTTCTTCCCGTGTCTTCACCAGGTTAACGTCTTTTAAAAAAGCCGGAAGAGCGCCATGGGCAAGGGTAAGAGGGCATATGGTATCCGGGTATCGGGCAAAAACTATCATGCCTATCAGGTCATTGGGTCTGCCGTCCAGATCCTTTCCGCCCATTACAAATTCTTCAAACACCTTTTTTACAACTTCAAGGCGGTTGAGATTTTCTCCTTTGTATTCCTGTTCAGCCCCCATGCTGCTTGAACGGTCAACTACCATCTCAATTGCTATTCCCTTGCTTACCTCCCTTATCTGTTCCCTGCCTGTCTGGGGACGGGCCAGGGCAATGATAAGAAGTATGAGGGCGATAACGCGGATTATGTCCGGCAGCCTTATTAATTTTTGCCTGAATGATTTTGTTGCCCTTACAGCATTACCGACAGAGGAAAATTTTATTGTTCCTCTCCTGGTCCTGAAAAATTTTAGATATATCAGGACGGGCAGTATCAGTAATAACAGAAATGCCATTGGTGATTCAAAGTGCATAATAATCTAGTCCTGTTCCTCTGTTCCCTTGATAAATGCTTTGCAGCTGTCAAAGCTTTTTTGAATATCTTCGGCCCCGGGCTCAAACCTGGCGAATTTTACAAGGTCGCAATGCTTAAGAAAATCCCTTAAAAGGGGTTTGTATTTATCAGGAAATTCACCGGCACCATTGAGCCCGGTTAAAAATTCCTCGGTAGTCTGCTCGGGCGCCTTCAGGCCGAACCTGTTTTCAACATATCTGCGTACAATGGCAGAAAGCCTCAGGTAGAATTGTTTTATTTCTCCGGCATCGATCAGGTTTTCATCCACAAGGACCTTGAGTTCCCTGTAGGCTATTTCATGTGCCTTCAGCCTTTCCCCGATTGTTTCCCTGCCGCTCAGTCTGTGACGGTAGTAAAAAAACCCACCGGCAAGTATTGCTGCTAAAAAAACTCCGCAGCCTACCCAGATCCAGACAATGTGTGACCTGGGATAGGGCAGGGGGGGCACAATTTCGTTAAGCTTCATGTCTTTAATATCTTCAGGCAATAATGACTTTACCTTTATTGAAACCTCTGGTGTCTCTGCATAGTGTTTGTCAGTATCCTTTTCACCTTTTTTAAAAAATACGATCTTCATGGGGGATATCCTGTAATCCCCGGATAGAAAGGGCTCCAGTATATAGGTTCGTTTTATAAACTTTCTGTTGTTATCCTTAAGCTCAGGTTGAGTGTTATGATAATCAACTATCCCGAACTGTTCCAGTTTATCCCCGAATGCGGGTAGTTCAACTTCGTAATCTTCTTCAATATCAATGCTTATAGACAGGTTTATCCGTTCCGCTATTGTTATCTCTTTTTTGTCTGCCTCAAGGCCAACAAGGGCCGGCCCCCTTTCAACGGATTCCTGTATTCCTTCCGAATTGACATTGTCCTTATCTATACCAGTTTTTCCTTTATTGCATGAGGAGAAGAATAGAAGACATAGAAGCAGTGAAAATATTATGTAAATTTTTCTATTATTATATAAATCTGACGTTTTCATAAATATCCTGCTTCATTAGTGTCTTTTTTTTAAACAAAACGATCCTGCTTATTTTATTTCTTTTTTTTCAGACGGTAATAACGCAGTGTTATGGATCACTACATTATATTTTTCCCTCAGTTGTGAAAGAAGGCTCTTCTGAACGTCCTTTTCCTTTTCCGCTATTAGATCAAGGGTTACCCTGTCTTTTACTTCATCAAGCTCAAACTGGCGTTCTTTCCCGTCTTCTTCTTTCTTAACATATTTGCTCTTGTTTACTTCGTAATAGTTCTTCACATCAGTTGGAGTTACCTTTATTTCATTCGTATAGGCATTTTCCAGTACCTTTGAAGCAAGAAAACTTCTCTCCATTTCCTTTAGAGAGTCCATTACCAGGGGAGTTTCTGCGAGCCTGTCTTCCCGGGCCTTTCTGTAGAGCATTTCTTCTATAATATATTGCTCAAGGTATGCTCTTCTGCCGTTCTCGGATGAATACTGCTTGAGAAGGTTTTCCTTTTCACGATTGATCCTGTCTGGGGATAGGTATCGTGAAAGCCCGGTTATCCTGGTTTCAATAAGCCTTTCTATTTTTTTATCCAGTTCTTCACGGGTTATTTTATATGCGCCTATCTCTGCGACTATTTTATCTCCTGATCCGGGTGTTATGCTTTTGCTGTCTTTATTTTCTCCCAGACTTCCGCCCACCCTGTCTCCAAGTTCATAACGCAAGGCCGCAAATTTTCCTGCCGATTCAAGGCAATCCTGGATTCTCCTGCTGATCTCATCCTTTATATCATCAGGCCGTGAAAAACTTTCGGAACGGTAAAAGGCGTCAAGGGCGTTATCAAAATCTCCCTTGTTCTGATAGATCTTTCCTATCCTGTACCAGATCTTTGCTGTTTCATCCGCGTCAGGAGCAGTGGTAGAAAGGTATTCCTTCCATGCATCAACTGCCTGGCTGCTTAGTTCCTGTTTTTCCAGTTTAAGGGCAAGCTGTTTGAGCTCCTCAACAGGGGGAGCAAGACTGCTGGCTGATTTATCTGTAACGGACCTTCCTTTTATAAGAATCAAAGTATTCAGGACACATATTAATAAAAGTAAAGCCAGAAGCAGATAC
This sequence comes from Desulfobacteraceae bacterium, assembly GCA_050123415.1. GTDB lineage: Bacteria > Desulfobacterota > DSM-4660 > Desulfatiglandales > HGW-15 > JAAZBV01. The sequence goes on from JASFHE010000055.1 coordinate 11,407, forward strand.
ACCCATTTTATCGGTGACTTTTTGGATTTTATTCCTGTCTCAGGGATACTGAAATCAAGATCCTTTGACATTATTCAATTTACCTCCTTCGCTCCCTGTTCCTGAAAAATTTTACAAGGTCAAAGACATAGTCTTCGCCTGTTCTTATATCTATATGGTCAATGTCCATGGACCTGAAAAGTTTCTTTAATCCATCCAGCCTTGCTCCTCCAAGCTGTTCATATCTTTTCCTGAAGGACATGCTCCCTGTATCGATTATGACCATCTCACCGGTTTCGGCATCCTCAAGCTGAATAAGACCGACATTGGGCATGCTGACTTCTCTTGGGTCGGTAATGGATACAGCAATAAGATCATGACGTTTTCCAAGAATCCTGAGTTGATTTTCAAAGCCTTCGCTCTGGAAGTCCGAAACAAGAAAGACAACACTTTTTTTATGGAGTACCCGGCCAAGATAATCCATACCGGCAACAAGATCAGTTTTACCCTTTTCAGGCTTAAAGTTCAGGAGTTCCCTGATAAGCCTCAGTACATGTGTTGTCCCTTTTTCAGGAGGAATAAACATTTCAACCTGATCGGTAAAAACTATCAGTCCTACTTTGTCGTTATTCTTTATCGCGGAAAAGGCAAGCAGGGCACATATCTCGGCAGCAGCCTCATTTTTTATCTGCCTTGTGCTTCCGAATGCACCTGAAGCTGACAGATCCACAAGAAACATTACAGTAAGTTCCCGTTCCTCCTTAAAGAGCTTTACATAGGGATCTCCTGTCCGGGCAGTCACATTCCAGTCTATTGTGCGAATATCATCTCCTGTCTGATATTCGCGCACCTCCTGGAACTCCATGCCCCTTCCTTTGAAAAGGCTTTCATATTCACCGGCCAGGCTGTCATTTACAGCCTTGCTGGTAAATATCTGGATATACCTTATTTTTTTTGCCAGTTCAGCGGGTATCATGGAACATCAACTGTCTGTAGAATATGGTTGATAACATCTTCGGAGGTCTTCTCCTCAGCCTCGGCCTCGTAGGTAAGAACGACCCTGTGGCGAAGCACCTTCATTGCTACGGTTTTTACATCCTGAGGCGTTACATAGCCGCGTCCTTCAATAAAGGCGTTTGCCTTTGATGCCATTGCAAGAAAGATCGAAGCCCTTGGTGAGGCGCCGTAACGTATGTAATCTTTAATATCAAGTTTATACTCTTCGGGGTTTCTCGTGGCTTCGACAATATCTATGATGTATTCTTCAATCTTTTCATCCATATAGATATCATCTGCAAGGAGCCTGAGTCTTTTCACATCATCAGGGGTTATTACCGGATTTACCTCAAGAGAAGGAGATGTCTTTGCCATCCTTTTAAGTATCACATGTTCATCCGATTTACCGGGATATGAGACGACCAGTTTGAACATGAACCTGTCAACCTGGGCCTCGGGAAGGGGGTAGGTACCTTCCTGCTCTATGGGGTTCTGGGTTGCCATTACCATGAATGGATCATCAAGTGGATAGCTTGTATCGCCGATTGTTACCTGGCGCTCCTGCATTGCCTCGAGGAGAGCGCTCTGAACCTTGGCAGGTGCCCTGTTTATTTCGTCAGCCAGAATAATGTTTGCAAATATAGGACCTTTTTTTGTAGTAAACTCTCCGGTCTTGGGATTGTAGATGAGTGTTCCTATTACATCTGCCGGCAGCAGGTCCGGAGTAAACTGGAGCCTTCTGAAGGAGGCCTGGAGCATCTTTGAAAGGGTTGTAATCGAAAGGGTTTTTGCCAGGCCGGGTACGCCCTCAATAAGGACATGATTATTGCACAGCAGGGCAAGGATAAGGCCGTCTATCAATTCATCCTGGCCAACAATGATTTTATGCATTTCCGTTCTTATCTGATGAACTACCGGGCTTTCCTTTTCCACCCGTTCTCCAATCTGTTTGACATCAACTGCCATATTCTCCTCCTCTCAACTCTTCAAGGGATATAAAGTATTCTTCTTAATTTTAAAGGATTTTACCGGATTAATGTCACTTTTAATATCACATGACCTTACACCGGCATTAGACAAATAAAAAGGATTTTAGTTCCAAATAAATTAAAAAATATTCAAGAAACTAAAATCCTTAAATTTTTATGTCAAGTGGTTTTATACTTATATTTTTTATCCTTGTTTTGCCTATTATCGGCTAAATATAATTTTAAGAAAGATTATTAAAGTCTGAAAAGTATTATTTTTTAAAAAAACTTTTGACATATTCACATTTTTATTTATAATTTTATACCAAAATCAACATTCCATGGAAACATGATCTAAGTGCTGAACTATAATGTGATATAAAGTCTCTTCTTACATAGCCACTTGTCCAATTACACCTTGAATAACATTTCGTTGTGAATCCAGACAGTAACGTGTTACTGTGAAATTGATTGTTTGTTAATTCGCCACTGCATCCTATTGAACACCTAGAAAAATTCATTTGAAACAACTTCCACTTCATGGAATCTTGTTTGCTTTATTCTTCAAACAAAATAACACAGTATAAAAGGTTTTAAATCAAATTAATAGTATATCCTTAAATACCTGTAGGATATGTTTAAAGGTATTTTTAAAAGAGAGTTTTAATATGGAAAATTTGAAAATGGATAAAATAGAGAACGAATACAAAAATCTTTTTACTTATATGGTCAAGAAAAAAAGAACTATTTATAACCGATGGATTGAGATTCTGAGAGAGACTGAAGATGGAAAAACAAATCAAAGGATAAAATCAATACGCAGACAACATGCAGATGGCGAAGACCTTTTAACCATCCTGCTTGATATAGTATCAGAACAATTACACAGTTCAAAAAAAAATATAGCATGTATTTTAAAGATAGATCCAGAGAAATATTCAATTATTGATCTATATGAAGAAATAACAACTCTTGAAAAAGCTATTGATAAAGTCTTGAGAGAATCTAAAAACATCGAAGAAAGAAATATTACAGCTCTTATCAATCTGCTTAGTAAAATTTTTTTCAGTTTATTTAAAAGAGTGGTTAATGAAAACTCAATTTTATATGAACGAGTTATTCAAAATGGAGGAAAAGGATTCTGTCGAGTAGATGAAAAAGGAAATATTACCTATGCTAATAAAATACTGAGAAAGCTCCTTGAAGAAGATAATATAACAGATAAGCGCATTGATTCTTTTTTCCTTCCCCAAGATCAAGAATTTATTAGAGCGGCCATAACCGATAAAGAGAGTAGGAGTAATAATATTGGACAGCTAAATCTGTTTACAGCTAGTGGTATTCCTCTAGCCGTAGAAGTTGAAATTGGGAAAATAAAATCTGAAGGAAAAAATTATGGAGCTTATTTATTTATAACGGATATTAATTTACAGATGAGTATTTTTGACAAGATGATTCTTGGTATTATTGAAATTAATATAGCAAATGAAATTACTTATTCAAATCAAATTGTTAAAAAAATGATTGGCAGTAATAAGCTGAAAGGGAGAAATTTAAAGGAGTTATTCCCCGATAAACAGAACTGGGATATCGTAAAAAAACAGATTAACAGAAGGAGTAGAGGATTAAACGATGAATATGAGGTAGTAGTGAATCGTCTGGATAATAAACGTCCATTCCCCGTAAAAGTCTGGGCTTCCCCGAAAACTGATATTGAGGGAAAACGTATAGGGACATTGGCTCTTGTTCAAGATATTTCGCAAGAAATTCTATCCAATAAAATTCATGATAGATTTGCCACAGCATCGAATGCTGAAGATCTTCTAGAATTCATTGCAAAACAACTAGCACAGTTCATTCCCCTTGAATATTTTTTAGTTGTTTTTTACACGAAGGATATGACCCATTGTCGTCGGATTCATAGCTACTCATTAACAACCGAATTAAAATGGCAAAAACGATGGTGGAAAGTCAGACCTGTCATGAAAAAATATATTACTGATAATCAAAAAAAAATAATGATTTCTGATGTCCAGTCTTTCATGTCCTTAAAAGAATGGGAATTTTTAAAAGATGACATAGACTTTAAAAATTTTATTAAGGCAGGTTTTCGTTCTTTTATTTTTTATCCAATAAGAAGTGAAGATAGGGTGATCGCATCAATCAGCTTTTTTAGTAGAAAGAAAAATGCTTTCAATAAACAACATAAGAATTTACTAAATTCATTACCTCTTGGAAAAGCAATACTTTATACTAGATTTCACGAGAAAAAAGAGGATCTTCTATTCAGACTGAACCTTGTCAAAGAGCTGTCATCTGCAGCTAATAATGTAAAAAAGGTAGCTGAAGTATTTGTTGAAAAACTATCGCAACATTACGACTGGAATAATGTAGCACTCTACCATGTTGATGAAAGCAGTGGTGTATTTTATCTTCTCTATCAAGGGAAATCTCAAAAAGGATTCAAAATAACAAAAAAAACGCAGCCTATTGGAAGAGGAGTATTAGGCTATGTATATGAAAACAAAAAAGGGGTAAAGATTGGGAATGTTAAAAAAGATAAAATTTTTAATAAAATTTACTCACGTTCAATAAGAAAAACCGTTTCAGAACTTTGTTTACCTATTATTTTTGATGGAAGAGTTTGCTGGCTTCTTAATATAGAAGACCCGAAAGAGGATGCTTTTACTATTGAAGAGTTACATTCTCTCGAAGACCTAGTAGAATCATTAAGCGAATTCATGAAGAGGTGCTGGTTATATCATCAAAATAATATGTCCTTTGATTCGTCACATGACGCAATTTTTATTACAAATATTAATGGAAATATCAAGCGGAGTAATCCAGCCGGTATAAAACTTACAGGATACTTGGAACAGGAATTGTATGAAAAACCTTTCGACGAATTATTCAAGGATCGGGATACTGCTGATCTTTTTAATAAATCCAATTCGATTAGTGAAGAAGTAACCCTAAAGTCAAAAAAAAGTGAAGAAATAAGCGTGATTCTCTCGGGGAATTCTTTTCCTCCTCCGTTTGGAGGTAAGGTTTTTATAGCGAAGGACATTTCTATTTTTAAGCGTATCGAGGAGTTGGAAAACTTAGATCGCGGCGCGTTTCTGGGACAATGTCTCAACTTAGATTTGCATTACACTACATGCGGAAACAGGGTTAGTAATAATTAAATTCTCCATATTTTTTGTCAAGACATTTTGGGAAACGCG
>JASFHE010000056.1:0-16559 GCA_050123415.1 Desulfobacteraceae bacterium
GGACCTTGCGCTAAGCCTATTAAAGGAATATAAGCTTATAACAACCCGGGATGCTGTGCATGCAGCTACAATGATAAACCAGGAAATAGAAGAACTTATCTCAACAGATTCTCATTTTGATCTTATTCAGGAGATTAAGAGGGTCAAACCGGATTAAAGATTATTCAGTTTTTCATGCTCGATTTTAATGCATTTATCCATTATTACCTTTGCTCCGGAGTTTAGAGCCTTTTCCCCTGCTTCCCGATGAAAAATTCCAAGCTGCATCCATATTACCCTGATGCCCTTTTCAAGGGCCTGATCAACTGCGTCAGGGACACGGCCGGCATTTAAAAACAGATCGGCTATGTCCACATCAAAGGGAATATCCGCAATAGAGCGGTAACATTTTTGTCCGAGGATCTCTTTCTGTCCGGGATTGACAGGGACAATTTCATACCCGTGTTTTATCAGGTATTTTGCAACCATGTTGCTTGGCCTGTTCTCCTTTGGGGAAAGGCCAACAACAGCTATTTTTTCTGATTTATGGAGGATTGCCCTGATGTCTTCAGGTGAGGAATTTATATCATCTATAAAGGATTTATCCCCATTGGTCATTTTATTATCTCATTTACCTTTTTCACCTTATCGGTAAATTCCATTGCCTTCCGGGCAGCCGGGACCTTGTTTATCACATGCTTTTTCAGGCCTTCTTCCAGCAATCCCGGGCTTTTTTCTTCCTTTTCCGGCTCCTCTGATTTTTTGCCAGGATTACTGTTAATCTCTTTTTTGATATTTTTAAATTCACGTATAGCACCGCCAAGCCCTTTGCCTATTTCGGGTATTTTTCTTGCGCCAAACAGGATAAGGATAATTACGGCGATAATGATTAATTCCGTTGGTCCGAGTCCAAACATTTTTTATTCCTCTTTTATTTATTTAACAAATTCTATGGCAGGGTCATTTTCCTGTCGTGCCTCGACCGAGCCAATATGATAGGCGGTTTCTCCCATTGCCTTCAGGCGAAGAAGAACCTCACTGTAATCCTCTTCACTTACAACTATGACAAGGCCAAGGCCATTATTAAAGGTCCTGAGCATGTCCTGCGGAGAAATATCTCCTGCCTTCTGCAAGTACTGGAAAACCGGTTGAGGTGTCCAGCTCGAGGTATTAATAACAACCTTGCACTGGGAAGGAAGTATCCTTGGCAGGTTTTCAGTCAGACCTCCTCCCGTAATATGAGAAATGCCGTACAGCCTGAAACCTCTCCTCACGTTATTGATAGTCCTTGTATAAATCCTTGTAGGAGTAAGGAGTTCTTCACCAAGTGTTTTCCCGAACTCCTCTACATAGTCTTCAATTTTCATCTTCAATTCTTCAAAGAATATTTTTCTGACAAGGCTGTATCCGTTGCTGTGAAGACCGCTTGAACTGATACCGATGAGCTGGTGTCCGAATGCGATCTCCGATCCGTCAAGGAGGAGATCATTATCGGCAATACCGGTCACGAATCCTACAAGGTCATACTCCCCTTCCGCGTAAAAACCCGGCATCTCGGCTGTTTCACCGCCGATAAGGGAACAGTTTGCTTCCATGCAGCCGGCCGAGATCCCCTTGACAATATCAACGCATTTATCAACATCTAGTTTACTCATTGATATGTAATCAAGCATAAAAAGCGGAGAAGCTCCCTGGACAACAATATCGTTTACGCACATGGCAACAAGATCAATGCCCACTGTATCATGCTTATCCATCAAAAAGGCAATCTTGAGCTTTGTACCCACTCCATCGGTTGAGGATACAAGTACCGGATTTTTCATATCCTGAGACTGGATAGAAAAGAGTCCGGCAAAACCGCCTATATCGGTGATAACATTTGATTTATATGTCTTGCTTACAATAGGCTTGATAAGCTCAACAAACCTGTTACCGGCATCGATATCCACACCGGCTTCCGAATATCTGTCTTTTTTCTTGTTTGTTGTCATTAATTATTTCCCGTCAATTTGGATTTCTTTTTTATTAAACATAGATGGCCGATCAGGACCAATCGATATGATAGAATCAAAGAATAAATACTGAGTCAGATACCCTGTTTTGTCAACAGTTTTCTTTCGTATTTACCTTCTTCATTCGCGGACAAGCACCTTCAGGAACATATCTCCCTTCACATTATAGGGCATTCTTTTTCCCATGCCCCTTAACCGAAGAACAGAACCGTCCTTTATACCTGACGGTATGGTAACTCTGAAAAGCCTTCTTTGAAAACCCCATGGAATATTTACCAGTTTTCGTGTTCCCAAATTTGCCTCAGCAGGACTTATAATTATGTCTCCATTCAGATTGGGATCTTCAGGAGTGCTGAAGGTGCGGATAACCTGTAAAGCGGGTGTGCCTTTTTTTGACGTCGCCACCCTCAATTTCTGACCTATACCTGATTTGGGCACCGTTAAAAACATCTTTAAAAATATAATACCTGCAACAAATCCGCCGATATGTGCCCACCAGGCTATCCCCCCTCCATGGGATGATGAACCGGCAGCACTTAAAAATTGCAGTAAAAACCAGAATCCAAGGAATATAAAAGCAGGGATTTCTATAAAAAATGGAATAATAAAAACAGGGATCAGGGTAAGTATTTTTGAATTTGGATAGGAAATCAGGTAAGCGCCCATTACCCCGGCTATGGCACCGCTTGCGCCTATCGTGGGAACCTGTGAATGAAAATTCAGCAGAATATGGAAAAGCCCTGATGCAATACCGCACAGCAGATAAAAAACCAGATATCTTACATGTCCAAGTCTGTCTTCAATATTGTCCCCAAAGATATACAGCGACCACATGTTTCCAAGAAGATGCCAGAAACCGCCATGGAGAAACATGAATGATATTAGAGAAATCGTCTTTTCTCCAAAACTGAATAACCTGCCTATCTCGGGTACTGTATAGCTTGCAGGGACAAGCCCGTATGTTATTATAAACTTGTCAAAACCGCTGCCCTGGGCTAGCTGGATGAGAAAGAAAAATACATTTACAGCAATAATGCCGGTATTCACAACCGGGTAATTTTTTGAACCTGTGGTATCTCTAAGAGGTATCATAATAATTTCCAGTGTTATTAATAAGTTGCAATCAGCGCCCACACATCGGGAATAAACGGACACCAAGTAAATATCAGAAACCTGATTTCACGCCAACAGAATTTCTGTATTATATAATCTGTAATTTTAACTGCATTTTTTCATTTTCTTATAAAACAGCACGGGACGATATGGACATATTGCCACTGCCACGTGAGAATATGTAAATTCTATTGACATTTTTCATATAATTTTAAATAGTTATTAATTTCGGGCAGTAATAAATCAGGTACAATATAAAACCTGACATATACTATGACATAATAAGATTTATTGGAGAAAAATGGAAGACAGCTCATTTGATCAGAGTTTTATTGACAGCCTTTCAGGAATAACACATATCGGCCGGTATTTAATAACTGAAAAACTCGGTCGGGGTGCAACAGGCATCGTATATCTGGCAAAAGACCCCTATATAAAAAGAAATGTCGCGATAAAGGTAGCCCAGACAGCAACGGATAAAGCAAGAGAGAGATTCCTTGTTGAAGCACAGTCAGCCGGCCAGTTCAATCATCCGAATATTGTTTCAATCTACGATGTAGGTGTACAGGATGACTTCTGCTACCTGACAATGGAATATATTGAAGGGAACACCCTGGAGATGTACTGTGACAGGGAAAACCTCCTGCCCATCCAAAAGGTTATCGAAATAATTCTCAGCATATGCAGCGCTCTGGACTACAGTCATAAAAGGAATGTCATTCATAGGGATATCAAGCCGGCCAATATAATGCTGGACGCGGATGATACCACCAAAATAACCGATTTTGGTGTTGCGCAAATGACTGAGAATACGGCTGTTTCCGGTATTTTCGGCACACCAAGCTATATGTCTCCTGAACAGGTCACCGAGGAATCCATCTCATCTCAAAGTGACATCTTTTCGGTTGGATGCGTCCTGTATGAACTGCTGACAGGAATTCAGGCATTTCCCGGTGAAAATAATTTTGCTATTATTTACAAAATAACAAGCACTGAACCGCCATCCGTTCTATCTATCCGGCCTGACTTACCGGAAATAATGGAAAGTATAATTGAAAAAACGATTGCAAAAGACCTTTCCAACCGATACCAGAGCTGTACAGCGCTGGCCTATGATCTCAGGGTGGCGCTGAGAGGGATATCCGGATCGGCTGTAAGTAATGATAAAATAAAGGATGTTGCCGATTACATACATCACCTTAAATTTTTCCTTGATTTCACCTATGATGAAGTCAAGGAAATAGTATCACTGAGTCAGATTATTAAGGTAAGAAACGGCAATGCTATTGTATCCCAGGGAGAAATTGACGATACATTCTATATCTTAATGAGCGGAAGCGCTAAGGTAGTAAAATCCAGCAATGTGATAGCCTCTATTGAGGCAGGTGACTGCATTGGAGAAATGGCGCTGATAGGCGGTCAGCAAAGAATTGCTGATGTAAAAGCTGATACAGACTGCATACTCCTGAAAATCAGCTCTTCATTACTGGATAACGCATCCGACTCTCTTAAACATCTTTTCTTTAAAACCTTTGCCATCACGCTTGTTCACAGGCTGTCAGTATCATCCAGAAAGGATGATTGAAGAATCAAAGATTAACATTTTTTACACTTAAAAACTTTTCCAGTTGTTTTCTGTAATGAGGATTGTTTGCCTTATCCCGCATAATGGCCTCTTTTTCGATCTGTAGAGCCATCTCGTTATTACCGTTTGCCCAGTAGGCCTCGGCAAGTGTATCCAGGAATTCAGGCAACTGTGCCAGCCCAACTGCCTCCTTTGCGAGTTCAAGACCTCTTCGTACATCTTTTATATCGGGATCATCTGCAGTAAGAAGCAGCCATGCAAGATTATTTAGTGCCGTCGGCTGTTTTCTGTCCAGTGAAAGTATCTTTTCATAGTACTCTACCGCTTTTCCCGGTTTTTTTTCGATCTGTTCGTTAATGATACGAAAAATATCATTGCTGACATGTTTCGTAACTGGTGTCAGATATAAAAGATAAGCCAGAGAAAGTATAGTGCCCAGATATATCATTAAGGAAGAGATGATAAATCTCCTGTGGCGACCTATTACGCCCGGATTAGTGCGGCTTTTTATCAGGAAATCAACCCTTTGTTTTATACTGAAATGATGCCAGCTCGGCACATCTCTTATCTTGCCGCTCAGCAGGGCAATCTTTTCAAGAGAGCTTATTATTGGAGATGGATCACCCATGGTCAGTGCGGCATAGGTGTCTGCCTGTCTTTCAAAATTGCGCATGAAAAAACCCATAATAAAACGAAAGTAGATAATCATGGTAACAAGTATGGTAACGGCAAGGAGAACAGTAAATATATCACCGGATACAATATCACCGGGGATTTGATAAATCAGATATGTTATTACTGCATCAATGAACCCAAGATCGGAGAAGCCCAGAATCAGTATAAAATATCCAAGAAAAAAAAAGGATAAAAGCATTTGATGATTATATTTTGCATGCCCTGCTTCATGAGCCATGACTGCGTTGAGTTCAGAAGGAGTAAGTATTTCCATTAATGATTCAGTAATCAGGATATAGCGGTATCCGGGAATTATACCCATTATTCCCGCTGTCATCATCTTTCCACCGAGGAGAGGCCAGCTTACAAGTTTGCGGTACCTTAAACCTATGCTCTTTAAGAAATCTCTGATACTGTCTGCCTTGGGGGAACTCTCAAGAGGTCTGCACCCCCAGAAGTACCGGATTAAGACGGGCAAAAATATCATTGCGAGAAACAGGAAAATCGTAAAAAATATTATCTGTCCTGCCGGTCTTTCAAGATATGAATTAAACTTCGGCCATGGACTCATGGATACAAGGTCAAAGACAAGTGAAAGAAACAACCATGGAAAAATAACAGGAACATTGAGTTTTACATTCCACAGAATAAAGGCCTTTTTTCCTATATCCGCATTAAAGACAAGTTTGTAGGCAGGATGGGCAAAATACCATATGGTGCTTAAGTACAATATAAAGAGGATTATCGCCAGTAACCCCTGAAGGATGTGTATATTCTCCGCAACAGGAATATTTTCAATCCAGAATTTCAGGTTAAAGGCAAAGACATCGAGGCTGAAAATAAAAATAGATATAACAGAGAGTCTCAGGATAAGGCGGCTGTACATGACAGCGTAACCCGAACCCGATCCATTTTGATACAACCTGATAAGCCGTTTAAATCCTGTTCTGCAGTATACAACAAGTATGAACCAGGATATAAATATCATGGACAGGCTGTAAAACAGGGACTTTGACTGCGCCCCGTCACCCTGTCCTAACTCGAAAACAAGAAGAACGACAATAAAATAGATTATATTATTAAACATGGTCTATTATTTATTACTATTGTCTTCTTTTTTAAAATCAAGGTTTCCGCCACCGGGGGGCAGAGAGCTATTACCCTTTATCTGGATTGTAATTTTATATCTTTTCTCTAGCTCAACCAGTTCATTTCTTTTTTTATTCTGGATGTAATCCGCCACCTCAGGAGGAAGGCTTGCAACAACATTGGATATATTCCCCTTTACAACACCTTTTTGTATCCTTCTCAAAAAAGAAACTGCGGATGCTCCGGGGCTTATGACCGTACCTCTTCCCTGGCAATGTCCGCATGTCAGGTATGTCTTTGATTCAAGGGACGGCCGGAGCCTCTGCCTGGAAAGCTCAAGAAGCCCGAACTTTGACATGCTGGCCACATCGGTTTTTGCCCTGTCCTTTTTAAGCTCATCTCGCAGTGTTTTTTCAATGGTCCTGATATGCTTTTTTTCTTTCATATCGATAAAGTCAATAACCACCAGTCCGCCAAGATCACGCAACCTGAGCTGCCGGGCAGCCTCAACTACGGCTTCGAGGTTTGTACTGAAGGCCATAGATTCCACATCTTTGCTGCTTTTTGACCGGCCTGAATTTACATCAATTGAAATCAGGGCCTCTGTTGGGCCGAAGACAAGCGATCCGCCGGACTTCAATTTAACACGGTTTACATAAATGCTTTCTATCTGCTCTTCGATACCGTAATTATCGAATATCGGACGTTTTTCTTTGTACAGCTTTACCTTCCTTGAATCCCGGGGAGAGATGATCTTCATGTATTCCCTGATCTTGGAAAAGGTCTCTTTATCATCCACTATAACCTCGGAAACCTCACTGTTGTAATAGTCCCTGAGGGTTTTCAGGCAGATATCGTCTTCTTTATGTATAAGTGTGTATGGAGGGATTTTAACTACCTCTTTTTTTATATTCTTCCATAGCCGCAGTAATCTGTTCAGGTCCTTGGAAAGATCTTTCTTATTCTGGCCCGCAGCAACCGTCCTTATTATAAAACCGACACCTTCGGGATACTTCATCTTTCCCATTATGGTTTTTAGACGCTGCCGCTCATCTTCACTCTCTATCTTCCTGGAAACACCATTTATTGTTCTTCCGGGGGTCAGCACGATATATCTTCCTGCCAGCGAGATATAGGTGCTCAAATGGGCGCCCTTTCTCCCTGGCATTTCCTTTAGCACTTCGACTAAAAGTTCCTGGCCTTTCTCTATTACCTTTTCAACTGGCGGGTAGGGCTTGTCCCTGCTGGTTTCAACAATCTCGTTGTAGTATTCGGGATGTATACTGTCTATGGGCAAAAAACCGTTTTTATCTGAACCGAAGTTTACAAAACATGCCTGAAGACTCGGCTCTATGCGTTCCACAACTCCTTTATAGATATTTCCTTCCATCTGCTCGCCGCTTGTGGTATCAATATGAAATCCTTCGAGCATACCGTCGGAAATAAATGCGATCCGGAGTTCTTCAGACTCCACCGCATTGATCAACATAAGTTTCTTCATAAATTTTCTCTTTCCTGTTATTTAAATATGAACAGCTTTTAATAAAGCTGATTATTTTATTAATTTTAGGCTATTGATAATCCCAAAGCAGTTTAAATGTCAACAATACATAATATATTGAAAGCCGGGACGGGATTATTTATGGACAGATAAAAGCTCCTATTTCCTGTTAATTACACTGGCAGCATACCCTGCGCCAAAACCGTTATCAATATTGACCACAGTAACACCCGAAGCACACGAATTGAGCATCCCCAGCAGGGCGGCTATACCTCCAAAGCTTGCGCCATATCCTACGCTTGTTGGAACAGCTATGACAGGTTTATCAACAAGTCTGCCCACAACGCTTGGAAGGGCGCCTTCCATGCCTGCCACCACTATTAGAACCTCTGCCTTTTCCAGGGTTTCTTTTCTGGCAAGAAGGCGATGCAGACCGGAAACCCCTACATCATTTATTGTTTCAACTTCATTCCCCATAAATCCTGCTGTAACCGCCGCCTCTTCCGCGACAGGGAGATCAGAAGTTCCGGCGCAAATAACAAGGATAGTTCCCCTTCCTGTAATCACTACGGGTTTTTTACTCAAAGTAAGGGACTTTGATCGTTCATAGTGAGTACTCTCCGGGAATTCCTTAAGTATTTTATCTGCCTTTTCATCAGAGAGCCTTGTAACAAGGATGCGCTCATCCTTTTTATACATCCTCTTCATGATCTCAATAATATCTTCCGGTTTTTTACCCTGTCCGAAGATTACTTCCGGGGCGCCCTTCCTTAATTCTCTGTGGTGATCGATATTAGCGATCCCAATATCTTCAAAAGGAAGATCCTTTAATTTATCCATAGCCATATCAACCGAAAGTTTTTTATCTCTCAGGTCAGTCAATAATTTTTCAAGCTTTTTCTTTTCCAAACAATCCCCCTATCTGATTTCAACCTTCAACATCTATTGTTTCAACCTTTACTCTTGCAGTCCCCTTTTTGAAATAACCCAGTTTTTTAGCTGCACCTGCACTCAGATCAATGATCCTGTCATCAACAAAAGGTCCCCTGTCGTTCACCCTCAGGACAATTGATTTTCTGTTCTCAAGATTGGTAACCTTCACATAACTTGGGAGAGGCAGATATTTATGGGCAGCATTCAGTCCATCAGGGTCAAATGCCTCACCGTTCGCTGTCATATGGCCGCCCTTCTGCTTCCTTGTTTCCTCTCCATACCATGAAGCAATGCCTTTTTCCTCATACCTGTCCGCTTCATCAAGGGACATGGGCACATATTTCTTCCCGTTTACTACATAGGGGGCCATCTTCACCCTTCCCAGCCGTATCGCCTCTTTTGGAGGAAGCCCGTCTATAGTTTCAAGTCCATCATGAGTCAAAGGCCATGTAACGGGTGCTGTAACGACCTTAAAGGTATATTTTCCAACCTTGTATATGACCTTGCTTGTACCGTATGCGCTCTTTACCGCCGTTTTAGTTACCAGGTAAGCACCTTTTCCAACCTTATAGGTAGCAGTAACAACACCACAGCATGTTAAAGACATACACAGAAAAGCAGCCAAGGATATGAAAATATAATATCTTAATCCTGATCTCAATTTCACTGAACACCAATTTAATAAAGGATATTCAGGCAATAACTAGCATACTTTCTATATATAACACAATAATCATATTCAATTGATATTATTATTCGACTGAAATTGATTATGCTCTAAGCATTTTCATCTGTTCTGGACAGGCTTCTTAGGGACAATCTGTGAAACTGTAATTGACATGGAAACTGATTATATCATTACAGCCTTTCAGTTCCCTCTTCTTAGGGACAATCTGTGAAACTAGGGGGAAAGAGAGTTGATGGTAAAAACGATTGGGTCTTTCAGTTCCCTCTTCTTAGGGACAATCTGTGAAACTAGGGGGAAAGAGAGTTGATGGTAAAAACGATTGGGTCTTTCAGTTCCCTCTTCTTAGGGACAATCTGTGAAACATGTGACCATTTCTACGAATATCCAAAAATTAATCACTTTCAGTTCCCTCTTCTTAGGGACAATCTGTGAAACGACTGACCGCATAACCGGCCGCCGATCGGCCCAGAATCTTTCAGTTCCCTCTTCTTAGGGACAATCTGTGAAACTGATGATAGCGGGAATGGAACAATATAATTTTTTTATCTTTCAGTTCCCTCTTCTTAGGGACAATCTGTGAAACCGGAAAACACCAGGTTATGGAGTTTGAGCAGATAAAACTTTCAGTTCCCTCTTCTTAGGGACAATCTGTGAAACCATGTATGGCAACACGGGCGAAAAACCACATACCATCTTTCAGTTCCCTCTTCTTAGGGACAATCTGTGAAACGTTCCAAGTCAGTCAGTACAGACTCAACCTATTACCCCTTTCAGTTCCCTCTTCTTAGGGACAATCTGTGAAACCACATTATCGAATCCATTACTATGAAAAAAGGCTTGCTTTCAGTTCCCTCTTCTTAGGGACAATCTGTGAAACCTTAAAAACCTTCCTCAGGGTCTACAGCCAAATTATCTTTCAGTTCCCTCTTCTTAGGGACAATCTGTGAAACTGTATAACGTTTCATATCCCGTATTGAGTCAGGATCTTTCAGTTCCCTCTTCTTAGGGACAATCTGTGAAACAGGTACATAAGATATAGAAAAAAGGGCAGAAAATCCATCCTAAAACACGATTTATTTCGAAAACCGATTTTCTGCCCAGAAACATAGGAGGTTTGCGAAATTTTATTTTTTCTATGCGAGCTGTGAGATTTCAGTGTTTAATCTATTTTAAATTACCAGATATCACGACAGTAGTTCTGGTATTCACAGTCTGTGCACTTTTCGCTTTGGGAAACCGGATCAGGAAATGATTCGTTTTTAATCATATCCCTGATTTCATCAAGCATTCTTCTGCAATCCTGTTTTAACTCTTTTGTAAGGTCAAAAATAACCGCGTCTTTTTGCGGAATTAGATATATAAAACCTTGGTCAACAGGTTTCGTTCTTTGATCTTCAAGAATAAGAGCGTATCCGGCAAGTTGGTAAAGATGATTTTTATGAGGTCTGCCTCTGGTGAATTTGAAATCAACCGGATAGAGGCAGGAATCAGTCTCTATAAGCAGATCAAGTTTTCCGGAGAGTCCGAGCGCTTCGGATTTTACCCATGGATTGAATGTTCGTTTCCCCTCTGCCAGTCCATAAACCTTGAGCTTCCTGCGGGCCTCAAGCTCTTCCAGCTCTTCCTGTGACGTTTTACCCTTTTCCATTTTATAGGTCGTTACCCGGTCAACAGGCAACACATACTGATAATAAACAACCCTCGGGCAGTAACAATATTGTTTCAGGTCACTTACTGTGAGTATAGGTTCAGTCAATATCTATTCCTCGTCCTCTTCTTCATAAAAGATGTATTCCCTGTGTTCTCTGAAATCCTTTTCACAGACAGGTTGAATCAGAATCTTTCCATTGTTTTCCCCAAGCAGGTCCCGGAGCTTTATGCCGAGCTCTTCTCTCTTGTTTTTAGAAAGATAACCGATAAAACCGCTGAACTGGGTCCTTTCCAGACCGAAATCCTTACACACCTTAACAGTCCTGTTCCTGATCTTATCCTTCTCAATATCATAGAACACATAGACCAGTACTTCGCCCGGCTTTCCGATCATATCAAGGGCATCCAGGCCCGTCTTGATCATGTCATTTCTTTTAACAATTTTTCCCATCGAAACTTACCATTTAAAGGAAAAAGGGTTATATTCTTTCTCTCCCCTTAAAAAGGAGGCAAGACACCGCGCCTGTATCTGTATTATGGATCTGATCTGATATTTCTTACCGCTGTATGTTTCACGGGACTCAAGTCGTTCAAGGATTTTCCGGCTGATGGATTTGCGGGTATCCGCATCAAGGAGCCCCCCTTCCATGTTAATGGCTTCACCAAGGTTTACATGTGATACAACAGTACGATCAACAACCGGCTGCCTGAATTCCTCAACCAGATCAAGAACCAGTGAAGGTTTTCCGGGCCTGTCCACATGAAGAAATCCGGCAAAGGGTTCAAGACCCGCGGAAACCACAGCACCCCAGACCTGACTGTAGAGGATCCCATAGCCATAGTTGAGCATAGAATTGACCTTGTCAGTTGCTCCGCGATTAATGCGACCGAAAAATTCCACCTTTCCTTTGATAATCTCCTGTATTCCTTCCCAGTACAAACGACCGGATATGCCCTCGATTCCGAGCAGTTCATTACGGGCATCGTTGATGTTTGAAGCAGATACTGCCACAGCTTTTTTCTCAAACTGGCCCAGAGATTTTGCAAGTTCCTCCAGCCTTGTATAGCGTTCGTTGTCTGTCTTTTTGATATACTTCCCGAAATAGAGCAGGAGCTTTCTCTGATTCTTTAACTTACCGGAAACTACTATCCTGGAAAATTGAAGCCCTTTTTCATTGTCAAGTGCGCGGAGCTGTTCTCTCCTGGCCTTTATTGTAGCGGAGAGCATGGGCGATGTGAGTTTGGCATAGGGCCGGCCTGGTGCCCTGCATAAAGTCGATCTGAATCCCTCTCTGGCACATTTCAAGGATCAGGTCCGAAGACAGGGTGATACCTTTTGATGCAATAACGACCTCGCTGAGCCTGAAAAAGGGAAACTCATATATCAGTTCTTTCCCCTTCTTCACAATCATCCGGTCGCTCTTTTTACTTAAGAATAATCCGAAACCTGAGAGAATCAGTTGGGCCGCGTCACCTGATCGAACCAGCACAATATCGTCACTGACTCTCAATTCATCGTCCACCCATTTATCCACAACCATGGGAATAACCTTAGGTTCTCCTGTAAAAAGATCATATTGCGCCGGAGGTAATTTGGGTTCAACCTCTGGATGAAGCTGAATGATTTTTGTGGATTCTTTTTTCTTTGCCTGACTTGTTGACATTGTTCCATACCTCCTAAATGTTCACCTCAGGGCTCGCAGAGACCGCAGAGGTTTTAAATAAATAAAAACAAAAAACAGTTTTTTCATCTCAGCGTTCTCCGCGGTGAGTTATTTTATACCATCCCTGTCCAAAAGCCGTTGCCTTACCCACATGCAGAAACTCCCCGGCTCTTAAAAGCGGCATGAATGGCCCAATTTCGCCTTCAAAGGTTATTTCCCCCACCCAACCTTTAAGAACATGATTCAGATTACGATGTTTTGAATACCTGTTTTCTTCAACCCATTTAAGGTTATTGGAAAGCATACTTACTTTATCGGCTTTCTCGCCCATTTCCTTAAAATTCATGTCAAGCGGTGCATTACAATAAAAAGAGGATAGAGCATTAATCCTGTCACGCAACCTCTTTATAAGCGGCCCGAATTCGGGTTTTGCCCACTGCCCCTTTTGTTTTAAAAGCACGGGAGTAAGGAATTCAATTTCCAGTTTGTCAAAAGATTCATCTTCATGGCAGATTGATTTAAGGCCCATAGGTTTTTCCTGCGGCCTCACCATCCTGTCCTTTCCCTGAAACACCTTTTCCCATATCCCGTCCGCTTTCATGGCCTCAAGGCTTTCAAGGTCATATTTTCCGCGTCCCACACCAATTCCCTGCCTTCCAAGTTCCTCGAAGGTGACAATGAAATAGGGCAGGTAATCCTGTGCCCGGCCAACAACAACCAGATCGAAACAGAGCGTATCACCCGGCTTATATGACGATACCGGGTCCAGCGGCGGTTTGATTACAAAGGGCCGGGGAATATCCCGGTTCAGGCGAAGCCGGTCTGAATCAGGAGGAACAACAGGGTTGAATATATTTGAGTAGGGGCAGTTTTCGTGGACAAGGCATGAAGGGCATGTGGCTTTAAGATCGTGACATACCAGACGTCGAAATACAGTACCGAATGCACCACGAAGTGTGATGCCTTTGTTCATCCGAGGCAGTTCAATTCGATCAAGAGCCTTGAGGTTCAGGCGGTATAGAGAGAAATAAAATTTATCAAAATGATTCATTAGGCATATCCTGTTTATAGTTTTGCTGCCATATTTCATTAAGCAACAACGCCGCCCCATCAAAGGCGATCATGTGTCTACCGCATTCAAAAACCGGCAATCTCCAGTCAACCGCATCTTTCAATTCCTTTGGAATAACAACAAATATATGGTCCTTCAATGTCATTACATGTGAAACCGAGGTCTTGTGCCCTTCCTGCAAAAAAGTGAGTTCGGGATAATCTCCAGTCACCTTTATAATTCCACAGTCTTCATCCTCAAAGGTGGGCATGACCCATACCTTCTTGTATCTGCCATATCCTTTGACAGTAAGCATTCCCATATCCCCATCCGGATTGGGTATCTTTTCATTGAACCTGAGCCCCTCGGCTCTTTTAAGCAGCGTAACCATATCCACACTGTATTTGGCTGTTTCCCATTCCTGGTCGCGTCTTTCTTTTTCGGCAAAGTCACAGACCATTTCAGAAGGCATGGAAGTCCTGAAGGTGTTAAGGTCCCGGTATGCCTTAAGCCATTGATAGGCTTTGACTCCTTTTTCCGCTTTTAAAAACTGGGCCTTCACTGAATTGAAAATTTTTTCCATACCCAGGATATTTGCATAAGACAGGGCGATCTCATCCATCCTGTCTCTTACTTCATTAACCGCTTTTTCAGAGGCATTTCTGTCCTGAGCGACATTGGACACAATGCTGTTTGCCAGTGAATAGGCTGTTATCATCCCGCCTTTTGTCTCCACAAACCATGGTCTTGAAGAAAGCGAAGCATACCATTCATAGATATATTCCTCGAAATTTCCACGATCAATACCAGAGGGGAGTTTTTCCATGCCCAGCTTTACATTAGGATTACAAAGGACATAGGCTGTGCCCGGTTTATGCCTGCCCACTCTCCCGAACCGCTGCATAAAAGAAGCCGCCTCTCCTGCTTCAAAAATGAGATAATCGCATTTAAAATCAATACCCACTTCAATGGCCGAGGTTCCGATAGCCAGAATCTTGTTTTCATCCTTTTGCCTGATTCCTCTGCTGGAAAGGCCCCTTATGATAAGAAGCTCATCTCTCTTGAAACCTTCATCCACAAGCCTGTCTTCAAGCCTTATGGCATTGACAACAGAATTGAGGACTACTACGGCAGGGATATAATCCTTTGAAAGATTCTCTTTCCGAAGAGCATAGAGTTTTTCCTGAATTTCCTTTATTAAAAAAATGGCATCCTCAACAACGTCAGGGCCGGAAAGAACCGGGCTTACTTCAACCGCGTGTGTTGCCACTCTTTCGCCTTTAACTTCCCTGCTCGATTCTGTCTTAAGATCGATCACAAAAGGATCGAGCATCCGGTCCAGATATTCCCTTACTTCTTTATGGGGTGTAGCAGAAAGAAGTACCACACGCTCAAACATGCCCAGGTTTCGGGCAAGATGAATCATAAAAAGTGCATGGGCAAATTCCACACCCTGATAAAGATGGAATTCATCAACGATCAGATTAGGGTAAGCCTGAAGACTGGCCAGAGGTTCTGCCCGGTAGCGAAGGGCTAATATCAAAAATAGAATATCCGGATTTGTAAGAATCAGCTTAACTTTTTTGTCCGCCGCAAGCAGATATTTCAAAGCTGCCCACTTACCGCCCAGATGCTTCTTTTTATCCCACGCTTGCAAAGCCGCAGCATCAATATGAACCAGAACCACATCAGCCCCAGAATATTCCTCCTTTGAAGTCTCAGGAGTAAAAACGCATGGCTTAAGCCCTTCCAGCTCTGCAATACCTGCAATACTACTCACCTGATCCCGGATCAGTTCATTGGTAGGGTAAACAAGGATAGCCCGTTCCATCTTCTTAAAAAGCGGCATCACCGCCCCAATAGTCTTTCCGGTTCCTGTCTTCGTCACCAAAAGAAAAGTTTTATGCTTATCCCACTCATCCAGCATTACAGCCTGATGGGGATACAAGTCTATTCTCGTTTCGGGGTGGTTAACTTGTTGAAGGGCAAGCGGAAGGATTTTTATCATTCTTGTATACCAAAAAATATCTAATCCGGACTATGATCAAAGATAACAACATCACCAGTTACTGGTGAGTTATAAATGAGTTTTCTTACTTTCCCATGCAGAGCGTGAAAAATTTTTAGATACATCCATACTGGTGCACGACCAGTGAGTGTTACTTCTTTACCATTACCAGCCAACTCTTGAGCCTTATTAAGGTAGTCATGGATGTCATGAAGTTTGGCGGTTTCATCAAAAAAGATGCTAAGGTCTATTGTCATTCTGGTCAATACATCCTCCGAAGAGATGAATTAAAAGGTCTTTATTTCTGTAAAAATACCTCGATCTTTTGCCCAATCTTTCCAAGTAGACATGTTTCTTTCTCCCGAAATTTCGTTTTCGATTTTAGTCCACATTTTTATCCATTGATCAAGCATCGCTCCCTTTGTAGCAATTTCATTCTTAATATTTATCAGGCCTGATCTCATTTTGGCTAAGTATTGCCCCGATAAACCATGCGTATGAAGGATGGTTTTAATCTCATTTATGTGGACTTTCTCTCTATGCTCAAAAAGGTCTTTCAGAGCCTCATAGAGGCTACTCATGTCTATTGTAAAGAAAGGCAGTTCTTGCCA
>JASFHE010000057.1:0-16485 GCA_050123415.1 Desulfobacteraceae bacterium
CAAGGTTGGCAAGTTCCAGCAGCTTGATATCTGTTGTAAATCCAAAGGCCATTTCAACCAGCGGTATGATTCCGGTTGAAATTACACCTGCAAGAACACCGCCTAAAAAACCGGAAATAATGGCGACTACCGCATCGAAGGTGAAAAGCGCCCCGTATATGGACTCTATCGCAAGGCAGACAAGTATGTTAAGAAGTCCTATCTTTAATCCGATCTTTATCAGTATGCCCCTTTCCCTGTATTCGCGGACCAGATATGAGGCGAAAATACTGCCAACAAAAAAGTAGATCAAAAATTCGACATTCCCATCAATGACAAAAGAGGCAAAGATTGAAATAAGCAGCGAAAATACCATCGCCATATTCATGCCCTGAAAAACGGTTATCAGGATAGCTCCGAATGTCACGGGAAGCGCGAATAACAATGCCCTTGAGGTAAAATTATGGAACCCCCTTGCGACTTCCTCTGCGATAAAATTGAATACCCATGTAAAGATAAAAACTGTAAGAAGGGTCAGTGAACTGAATATGAGGTGTTTATTATCCCGCCCAAGGGGTTTAAATTTCATGAATCCGGTAATATAGATAACTGTGAAAAGAATACCCATTAAAAGGGTCATGCCGGGGATACGTCCAAGAACATTTTTGTCTTCCAGTGCCACGTTAACGGCTGTCAGTTTTAAAAGATGATCCGCCCCGATTCTTTCACCCTCTCTCACTATCATCTCGCCGCGTTTTACCTGATAGAAAAATTCTTTTACTGCCTGTGCGGCGGCATCCTTCCTTACCTCCGTTTCCCTCTTGTTAAAGGTTACATTCGGTTTAACAAGCGAAGTGGAAAGCTTAACCGCCAAGTCGGCGATTTCCTGGGGAACACTATCCTTTACAAGGTCACCTTTTTGACTTTCAATCTGCTTTATTGCTCCTTTAATATCATAAAATCTTGAAAGATCAGTGACCAGCTCTTCTTCCCGGTTCTGAATGCTCTGGAGCACTATCCCTTTTTGAGCCTGACGCATTAAAACCGAATAATTTCCTACGACACCTTTTTTGTAAACATCTGTTACCAGTTTGACTATACTTGACTCCAGATTATGGGGACAACCGCTTAACACTATTCTTTCATACAAGGTATCATCAAGGGGAAGCTCAAGACTCCTGAAAAAACCTTCGGCTGTTGTTTTTTTAACATCCACAGTATCAACCGGTATTTCTTCGACCGGTGCAGGAGCAAGGGGGTCTACTGTCTGTGTTATAATCAACTTCCTTGTTTCTGCCATTGCTTCCTTTAACCGCAATGTAAGATTCGAGGCTGTAGGATCAAAGTCATACACATCCGGAATACCCTGGACAGCCTTACCCCTTTCCTTTTCCGTGGTTTCATCATTCCGGACAAGAATGTCCACAGGCGCTTTGATATCAGCCTCGGCAATATCACCTATCTTGTATACCTCTGGCTTCTTCAACAAACCGGGATGCAGGAAGATACTGATTATAAGGCTTAATAAAATCAGTACTGTACCCCTGGTTATGTCCGTACCGAAAACTCTTTTAGATGGTTCGTTTCCCATTTCTGATTTCTCTCTGTTTATCTTTTTTGTCATAGGCATCAATTATTTTCTGCACAAGGGGGTGCCTTACAACATCATCCCTTGAAAAATAGATAAATTTAATACCTTTTATCCCGTCCAGGAGTTCCAGGGCTTCGACGAGGCCCGAATCCTTTCCGGACGGAAGATCAGTCTGGGTAATATCTCCGGTTATTACTGCCTTTGAACTGAAACCAAGTCTGGTAAGAAACATCTTCATCTGTTCTGCTGTTGCATTCTGTGCTTCATCAAGAATTACAAAGGAATCGTTCAATGTCCTGCCTCTCATGAAGGCAAGAGGCGCTACTTCGATTACACCCTTTTCCATAAGGTTTGAAGCATCATCAAAGTCCACCATGTCATGGAGTGCATCATAGAGAGGCCTTAGATAGGGATTCACCTTCTCATTGAGGTCGCCGGGAAGAAATCCCAGCCGCTCACCTGCCTCAACAGCGGGTCGGGCCAGAACGATTCTTCTCACCTCTTTTTTTACCAGTGACGCCACTGCCATTGCCATCGCCAGATATGTTTTGCCTGTCCCTGCGGGCCCTATGGAAAAAACAATGTCATAATTCCTTATACTTTCTATATATTCCTTCTGGGTCACTGTCCTTGCAGTAACAACACGTTTTTTGGATGATACATAAACGGTATCCAGAAAGATATCTTTAAGATTTGCAGAGCGGTCTTTACTCAGTATCCTTACTGCGTGCTCAATATCCTGGGAGTAAAGAGGAAACCCGTTTTTAACCAGTTCATACAACTGAACAAGAATGCTCTCGGCAAGGTCAATCTCCCAGTCCCCTCCCCTGAGCATCAGTTCGGTACCTCTTGAGCTTATTGAAAGACCAATCCTCTTTTCTATGATTTTAATATGTTTATTCTGCTCACCGCAAAGAACATTCAGAATTTCATATTCGTTAAAATTCATCTTTTTAGTGAGTGATAAATCCTCTTCTTTTTTTCTGGCCAAAAAAATCCTCTTTAAAGGTTAAATCCCGAATATCTGCTGTATTATATTTCTTTCCCTGGCACGGTTATCAAAGTCAAGCAGGACAATCTGCTGCCATGTGCCAAGAGACAGATTACTGTTAATTACAGGTACACTCAGGGAAGGACCGACCAGAGCGGCACGTACATGGGAGTATCCGTTCCCGTCGCCCCATCTTTCATTATGTTCATAATAATCCTCCCGGGGAGCAATCCTTGAAATTGCCTTCCTGAGATCATTAACAGCACCGCTTTCAAACTCAATGGTAGTAAGAGCAGCGGTGGAACCCGGAACAAACAGATTTACAGTCCCGTTTACCACTTCGGATTTCTCCAGATTTGAAACCACCTTTGATGTGATATCAATTATATCCGTGTCTGAAGTTGTTCTCTCTATAATCCTGTTAATTATTACGGGCATGTCTAAATAGTCCCTGGAAAGAATAATACTTCATTTAAAAAGAAAGCACTACCATAGTGTGAAGGAGCTATCAAGTAAATAGATGCATCATGGAGGAGAGAAGACTAATATAACTAGGCTACATTATACTAAATTAACCTTAAATTAAAAGCAGATTTCCCTGCATCATGATATTTACACTCATAAACAATAATCATTTAAAACACAGTGATAAATTTTATCAGAAGTAATAACACAGATTGTGGAAGGAGATTACTGTATGCAACCATGGAATTTACTTTTACCTGATTGGATGATAACCTTCATCTAATTAATAGTTAAGAGGAACCCATGACTACCCCAATTAAAATCGGAATAAGCTCATGTCTACTTGGAAACAAAGTGCGCTATGACGGGGGACATAAACTCGACAGATTCCTGAGGGATATCTTTGGTGCATTTGTAGAATATGTACCGGTCTGTCCGGAGACAGAATGCGGACTGGGTATACCAAGGGAAGCCATGAGGCTTGAGGGAGATATTGAAGACCCGAGATTGATGACCATAAAAAGCCGCGAAGATATCACAGAAAGAATGAAACAGTGGTCCACCAGGCGTATTATTGGGCTTAAAAAAGGAGATCTGTGCGGATTTATTTTTAAGAGTAAATCCCCAAGCTGCGGTATAGAACGGGTAAAGGTATTCAATGAGAAAGGTACACATGTTTCAAAAGGAAAAGGATTGTTTGCTGAGGAATTAATAAACAGGTTCCCTCTTATCCCGGTTGAGGATGAAGCAGGGATTCATAATCCGGGATTAAGAGAAAACTTTATAGAACGAATATTTACCTTCAGAAGGTGGAGGGACATAACAAAGGGGAAACGAACACCGGGCAAACTCGTAAAATTCCATACCGAAAACAAACTCCAGTTTTTTGCACACAGTGAAAAACACTACAGGCTGATGGGTAAAATAGTGGCAGGTGCAGGGAAAAACGATATTGAAGAAGTATACAAAACTTATGAAGAGACAATGCTTGAAGTATTAAAACTCAAAGCAACACCCAATAAACATACCAATGTTCTCATGCATATGATGGGGTATTTTAAGAAAGTGCTTACTTCCGATGAAAAACAGGAACTGCTGGAAAAGATTGGTGAGTATAAGGATGGGTTTATTCCGCTTATTGTACCAGTAACACTTATCAGGCATTATGTAAGGAAATATGATGAGCCATATCTTAAAAACCAGACCTACCTTAATCCTCATCCTGTTGAGTTAAAACTAAGGAATTACGAAGTTATTTAAGACCTACCGAGCGTTTAAGCTCAGATACTTCCTCAAGTGTCAAATAACGATATTTTCCTATTTTCAGATTACCTATCTCAAGCCCACCGAAACCTGTCCTCATAAGCTGTATTACTTTACAGCCGACCGCTTCAACCATGCGGCGAACCAGCCTGTTTCTTCCCTGGCTGATGGTCAGTCTTATAACTGAGCGCGATCCGGTTTGTTTAATAAGGCTTGCCTTTGATCTGCCGCTGAAACCGTCTTTAAGCTCTACACCATCTTTGAGTTTTTTCAGGGTTGCTTCGTTAACTATACCATCAACAGTGACCTTGTAGGTCTTTGATACATGGAATTTCGGGTGTGTAAGCCGGTAGGAAAAATCACCGTCATTTGTCATTAAAAGCAGGCCTATACTGTCAAAATCAAGCCTGCCAACGGGATAGAGTCTCCGGGATATATCTTTTATCAGGTTGGTAACAACCGGTCTTCCCTCGGGATCATTCAGGGAAGTAATATACCCGAAGGGTTTGTTCAACATTATATATATCCGGTCACTTGGGCCGGGTATTTCCCTGCCATCAAGTTTAATACTGTCTGTTCCCCAGACAGCCTTTGTCCCTAGTTCAGATACCCATTTCCCATTTAGAGTAACACGGCCATTATTTATAAACTCATCGGCCTTTCTTCTTGATGCGACACCGGACAGAGAAAGTATCCTGTTAAGTCTCTGTTCCATTCTCCTCCGGCTCATCGATGTCTTCCGGGGCAGGTGCATTTTGAGTCTTTATTGTTTCGTCCTCTTCAGATGTATCTTCCGGAGGTTCAGGAATGTCTGCATCCTTCCTATCTGTCTCAGTTTCAGGTTCAGGTATTTCTGTATTTTCAGTATTTATATCTGATTCGGAGACATCCCTGTTTACTGTAGTCGGCTCGTACTGATCAGCAGCAAAATCCTTTATCTCTTTCAGCTTTGGAAGAGATTTAAGATCCTTGAGGTCAAAGACCTCCAGAAATCTTTTTGTTGTGCCATAAATAAGTGGTCTTCCGGGCAGTTCCTTCCGTCCCATGATTTTAATCAGTCCCTTTTCCATGAGTG
Organism: Desulfobacteraceae bacterium; assembly: GCA_050123415.1. Classification (GTDB taxonomy): domain Bacteria; phylum Desulfobacterota; class DSM-4660; order Desulfatiglandales; family HGW-15; genus JAAZBV01. The sequence continues at coordinate 5,365 of JASFHE010000057.1, forward strand.
TCCTTACAATACCTCCGACATCAACCCCTCTCAGCCTCTCTATCTCGCTTCTCATGATAGGCTGCTTATAGGCTATTATGGCGAGGGTCTCTATGGTTGCTTTTGAAAGCCTGTTAGGGGTTTTCTGAAACATCCTCAGGATATATGATCCATATTCGGGACGGCTCCTGAACTGATAACCTCCTGCAACCTCTTTTAATACAAAGCTGCGTTCAAGGGTATCATAGTCATGGGTCAGGACCTTGATAGAATTCCTTATCTCTGACTTTTCTGCATCCGGCAAAACGTCATGTATCTCTTTTACAGTAAGTGGTTTATCTGATGAAAAGAGCAAGGCCTCAATTATCATCTTCAACGATTTGGACATTTATCTCCTCATTTTCTTCAAAACGGGCTTCAATACGTATATCACTGTCAACAGAGGGCTGGTAAACCCTTATAAGACCCATATGCACCAGTTCCAGCACTGCAAGAAATGTAATGACGAACTCGGCAAGGGTTCTGTCTTCAGCAAAAAGTTCTTTAAAATATACCGACTGTTTTTCTTTTAATATATCCAGAATATGGCTTATCTTGTCATTTATCGAGTAATGCTCTGTCCTGAATGTTATCTCGGCATCGGGGATATTACTTTCCAGTATCCTCTTAAAGGCATCCATGAGCTGGAAAAGGTTGACCTCAATCTGCTGTTCTTCCGGATCGAAATCAGCCGAGTAATCTTTATCGGGCCTGCGTTGAAAAACATCCCGCTCAAGCACTTCCCTCTCAGCCAGTTCACCCGCAAGCTCCCTGAACTGCATATATTCCAGAAGCGGCCTTGTGAGTTCCTCTCTTGGATCTTCCGCTTCTCCGTCTTCATCCTTTTCAGGCAGAAGGAGCCTTGATTTAATGTGTATAAGAGTTGACGCCATAACGAGAAAATCACCGGCCACATTAATGTTAAGGGCCTTCATCATGTCAATATACTCAAGATACTGGTCCGTTATAAGCGTAATAGGAATATCAAAGATATCCACTTCATTCTTGCGTATCAGATGAAGCAGCAGATCAAGGGGGCCCTCAAATATCTCCAGCTTTATGTTATAGTTTTCTATTTCTTCCACTTATTTAGATTCCAATAATGGCTTTAACCTCGCCCATGGTTTCTTCGGCGATAGATTTAGCTCTTTTATTACCTTTGTCAATAATTTCTTTAACCATGTCAGGATGGGAATCCAGCTCATTTCTTTTTTCCCTGATGGGCTGAAGGGCATTGATAAGATTTACAGCCATCATCTTCTTGCACTCCACACAACCGATCTCCGCCTTTCTGCACTCCTCATTTATCTGATTAACAGTATCTTCAGGGCTGTAAATCTGATGAAAGGTAAATACATTACAGATATCAGGATCTCCCGGATCGGACTTTCTTGCGCGTTGGGGATCGGTAATCATCTGGCTGACCCTGGTCATTATTTCCTTATCAGTATCAGTTAAATAAATTGAATTATTATAACTTTTACTCATTTTGCGCCTGTCAAGCCCAAGAATCCTTGATGTCGGGGCAAGAATTGTCGCAGGTTCCGGGAAGACTTCCTTCTGGTAAAGATGGTTAAAACGCCGTGCTATCTCCCTTGTAAGTTCAAGATGGGGCGCCTGATCTTCTCCTACAGGAACTCCGTTTGCCTTGTACAGAAGGATATCCGCAGCCTGAAGTACAGGGTATCCGAGAAAGCCGTATGTATAAAGGTCTTTCTGGGTCAATTCCTTGAGCTGATCCTTGTAGGTCGGGTTTCTTTCAAGCCATGGGAGCGGTGTAATCATTGAAAATAAAAGATGCAACTCTGCATGCTCTTTTATATCCGATTGAATAAAAAATGTTGCTTTTTCCGGGTCAAGCCCGGCAGATATCCAGTCTTTAAGTATTTCATGTACAGATTCCTTGATTATCTTTGAATTGGCATACTCACTTGTAAGTGCGTGCCAGTCTGCAACAAAAAAGAAACATTCATACTCTTCCTGAAGGTTCATCCAGTTGTTCAACGCGCCATGAAGGTGTCCCAGATGTAATTTCCCGGTCGACCGCATACCACTGACAATTCTCTTCTTCATTAATCCATTCTCCTCATTTTTTTAGATTGGCCCAATTTATTAGACATTTATTCACCAGACATATTCGGAAATTGCGCCCTTACATACTCCAGCTCTTCCTTTTTGCTGTTAACCATGCCTTTGAGCCTTGCTTCAAGCAGGGTGTCAAATATTTTTCTGTACAGAGGCCCTGGTTTAAACCCCATATTCTTTAAATCCCTGCCCTTAAGGCTGACGGAAATTCTTTTTAACCTGGTGAAATAATTGGATATAACCTTTTTTATCTTCTCATTGTTTGCTTTTGCCATAATAAAAAGCAGGAACTCTGTATCATATTGTGAGAGTAAAGTATAGATACTATAATTATCATTATTTTGCGTTCTGTAGAGGTTATCCAGCAACAGCCAGGAATCATTCCTCTGCGCAGTCATTCTCTGACATTCAACGTCATTCATCATGAGCTTCATGGCAAGATCGTTATATTCATCCGGCTCCAGATTTGATGTAAAGCCGAACCAGTATATCTTCCATGTATCACAGGGTTCATCCAGAAAAAGCAGACTGAACCAGGAAACAACGCCATTGATATTTTCCATTAATTTAAACAATTTACCATTATAATTGATATACGTCGAAATAAACTGGATAAGGTCAAGCCGGTTCATCCTTTCGATTGCCTTTACAGGATCATCTTCCATAAGAAGAAGCTTGAGCTCCATAAACAGTCTTCTCCCGGAAAGGTCTTTAAAGCAGTTGATATCCACCGCGTTTTTTATCAGCGACAGTGTAAGTCTGCCTATCCTGAAACCATATCGTTGTTCAAACCGGATGGCCCTTAACACACGGGTCGGATCTTCAACAAAACTGAGATTGTGCAGCACCCTTATGACCTTTTCCTTTATATCCTTCTGCGCGCCGAAATAATCTATAAGATCGCCGTAATTACTGCTGTTGAGTTTAACTGCCAGTGTGTTTATCGTAAAATCCCTCCTGAAGAGATCCATTTTAAGAGAACTGGTTTCTACAGTAGGAGGCGCAGCCGGTGTCTCATAATATTCCATACGTGCAGTGGCTATATCAACCTTAAAACCGTCCGGGAAGATAAGTACTGCGGTTCCGAACTTTTTATGGCTCCGTACCCTTACTTCATGATCTCTGGCAAACTCATGGGCAAAAGTAATCCCGTCGCCTTCCACTACAATATCGATATCAAAATTTTCCTCTTTTAAAAGGATATCCCTTACCAGACCGCCAACCAGGTATGCATTGCAGCCGATCCTGTCAGCACACTCCCCGAACTCCGTACAAATTGCAATAATATTTTCCGGGAGCCGTTCCTTGAGCATTGCTGCAAGATTTTTGTTTTTTAAAAAATGCGAGCTATGGGAAGAATCATATAAAAAATCACGAATAACAGGGCCGCCAACAAGGATATTCATCAAATCTGTACGTGTTATAACCCCCACAAGAGAATCACCCTTTAATACGGGAAGTACCCTCAGGTTATTCTTTATTATCAGCTCCTGTACTTCACTTAAGGAGGTCTCGGGGGTTACCGTGTGAAAATCGATATTCATATACTCCCTGACCGGAATATGTCCCAGGTTGAAGAACACCGCCTTTTCCATGATCTGCCTTGTGATGTATCCTTCAAGGCCGCCCTTTTTATTGACGACGATCAGGACATTAATGTTGTACCTGGTCATAAGCGTGGACGCGTCTTTTACAGTTTTTCCGGGAAGAATATGAATAACAGGCGAAGTCATCATGTCCTTTGCCTTTTTTCCCGGATTTATCCGGTTCTTCAGTAATTTTTGTAAGGCCCTTTCAACCTGTATTATTGTTTTTTTACTTATGGTAGCCGAGGCAGCCTGGGGGTGCCCTCCGCCTCCAAATTCAAGCGCTATCTCGGCCACATTGACCGCCTCAACCCTGCTTCTTCCGACAAGGTATATTTTATCTTCCATCTGGGCCAGAGCAAAGAGGACCTGGAGGTTTTCCATATCCATAAATTTATGGACAAGCACGGCAAAATCTCCAATATATTCTTCCCTGATAACCTTTGCTATAACAACCTCAACACCGTTGACAACACTCTTTACCGCGGACTGTGTAAGATCATTCAATATCCATACCTGTTCTGCCGTCAGTTCTCTTGTAAGAAGGTCCGCGAGTATATTTCGGTCCGCGCCCTGTCCGGTCAGCCAGGCCGCGGACATATGATCATCAGGGGTGGTGGATGAGAAGGTAAATGATCCGGTATCTTCATGAATACCAAGAAGCATGACCGTGGCCTCATCAGGGCTTAGATTGATGTTCTTTTCCCTTATTATCTGTGTAAGAATGGTTGTTGTTGATCCAAGTGGCTTAATGACCTCCTGGCTTCCCCTGATATCACTCTTTGAAGGTGGATGATGGTCATAGATGTGTATATCAAGACCTTTCCTGTCAACTATTTCCGAGAACTTGCCAATCCGGTCCTTTTGCCTCGTATCAACAAGGATGAGTCTTTCAACAGCATCAAAATCAATCTGCCTTGTTCGTGTAAAACTGAAGAGATATGACAATGAATGGATAAAAAAATTGCGGAGATTCTTCTCCTGTGAACCGGGGAAAACAATAGTTGCCTCAGGATAAAGCTTTTTTGCTGCCACCATGGACGAGAGTGCATCAAAATCAGCATTAATATGGGTTGTAATTATTTCCCTGTGGTCTGTTTCAGACATACTGCCTCTGGAATATTCTTGACAATTTAAGTTGCAAACACGGATCTTGAAGCAGGAATCACCCGGCTTCGCTTTAAAAGCTACGCCGTGGTTCGCTTTTTCCTAAATAACATGCAAACATCTACAGAATATTCAGGGAAAAGCGAAAAAAAAGCCGGGCATTAATATCCGCTCCGGCTCAATAAGCAATGAAAATGAAAAAAGCTTTCTAGCTATATACCCTTTAATTTTTCCTCATCTTCCTGTTTTGTTTTACATTCTATACACAAGGTAGTTACAGGTCTTGCCTTTAATCTTTCATCGGAAATATATTCTTCGCATGACTCACATATACCATAGGTCCCGTCTTCTATCCGTTCCAGTGCTTCTTTTATCTTTCCTATGAGTTTTCTTTCTCTGTCACGGATCCTCAGGGTAAAATTCCGATCAGATTCAAGAGTGGCCCTGTCAGCTGGATCAGGCATATTCTCATTAAAATCACTCATTCCGGATACTGTCCTGTTAGCTTCGCTTAAAAGCTCATCCAGTCTTTCTGTAAGAAGTTTTTTAAAGTAATTTAATTGCTTCTTTTTCATCATGACAATCTATATTACTCCTCTGATTTTGTGTAATTATGTGATGTTATAGACATTTATCTAAAAAAGCAATCCATTTTTTCAATATATGTCTATCCTGATTAGAAAATCGAGTTGAATAAAAACCTGATTCTGTTAGCCGAACAGCTTTCTTTTTTTCTTTTTATTTTCTATTCCTTCTGTTTTTGCAAATTCTTCAAGGATTTCCTTCTGCCTTTTATTGAGCTTTCTGGGGATCTTGACATCCAGTTTTACCAGAAGCTGCCCTCTTTTTTTGCTGTTGATACCGGGCATCCCCTTATCGGGAATTGAAATAATGTCACCCGGCTGTGTCCCGTGGGGGATATCCATTTCATAGGTTTCTTCATCCCCGAGAACAGGTATTGTTATCGTGTCGCCAAGGGCAGCCTGCACGAATGAAACAGGGATTTCGCAATAAAGATGATTGCCTTCCCGTTTAAACAGATTGTGATCCTTTACATGCATTACAACAAACAGGTCACCCGGGGGCCCGCCAAGTTCTCCGGCTTCACCTTCACCCCTGAGCCTAAGCTGTGAACCGGTATCCACACCAGGCGGTATCTTTAGATTGATACTGCGCTCGACCTTGACCTTGCCTCTTCCACTGCAATCGGCACATGGATCTTTTATTATCCGTCCGGAGCCGTTACAGGCCGGACATGTAGTTTTGATCTGGAAAAATCCCTGGGAACGGACAACCTGCCCTTTTCCACCACAGGTACCGCACCTCTGGGGATCACTTCCCGGCGTGATACCCGAACCGTCACAGGAACTGCATGCGCCCCATTTCTGGAATTCAATTACCTCTTCCTTGCCGGAAAACGCCTCTTCAAGGGTAAGTTCCAGATTATAGCGAAGACTGTTGCCCTGAACAGGTCTGTTACGCCTTCTGCTGCCTGAACCAAAGCTGAAAAAATCCTCAAAAATATCGCCAAAGCTGGAGAAGATATCCTCAAAACCGCTGAAACCGCTAAAACCTGTTCCCTGCAATCCTTCATGTCCGTACTGATCGTATATCTGTCTTTTTTCCCTGTCTCTCAGCACTTCGTAGGCTTCGGAGGCCTCTTTGAATTTATCTTCGGCTTCCTTGTTACCGGGATTCCGGTCAGGATGATACTGCATTGCCAGTTTTCTATAAGCCTTCTTAATATCATCATCTCCGGCATCCCTGGAGATGTTAAGGGTCTCATAGTAATCTCTTTTATCCATTTTTATTCAGCCCTGGCACCTTCGGTATCTTCTTCAGAACCTGATTCTTCAATCTGCTCGGTAAGAAGCTCCATCTGCTGCTCTGCAAGTAAAAGCGCCTCTTCTTCTGTAAGTATATTGATGTTGCCGGCAGCTATCTCTCTCAATGACATTACAATATCTCTGTTCTTTGAAGCAATTGTCGGTTCAGCACCCTTTCTAAGCTGCCTGACTCTTTTTGCCACCATGTGGATAAGGGTAAATCGGTTATTTACATTATTAAGGCAATCCTCTACAGTTATTCGTGCCATGTAATACTCCTTTTTATATATACTTTTTTGTGCCAGGATTAAATAAACTTTACTTTTTACCACCAATGATATTAAATGTAAAGTCGATTTATCTCATACTTTTCTGCTGTTGCAGACCCAAATCAGCCTTAACATATTATTTCCACTGACTATAGATTTAATTTTTAGCCCGGATTACCTGATTTATGTTTATTTATTCCCGGGCCACATATTTTGAGGAAATTTATATCACCGGAGAACACTATGATAGCGAGGATATTGAGCAGCGCGGTAATCGGTATTGACGCCTATATTGTTGAAGTTGAAGTGGATATTTCCCAGGGCCTGCCCGCTTTTTCCACAGTCGGCCTCCCTGAGGGGGCAGTACGTGAAAGCAAAGAGAGGGTAAAGACATCGATCAAAAATTCAGGCTATCAATTTCCTTCTGACAGGATAACAGTCAATCTTGCCCCGGCTGATATAAAAAAAGAGGGGTCAGCCTTTGATCTCCCGATGGCAATCGGTATTTTGACAGCTACAGGCGTTATCCCGGTAAATACCGACAAAAAATACCTGATAATGGGAGAACTTTCACTTGACGGTCTTATCCGTCCTGTAAAAGGAATCCTTCCGGTAGCAGTAGCTGCCAGGGAAATGGGCATTGACGGTATCTTTCTCCCTGTTGAAAACGCCATGGAAGCCGCAGTCGTAAAAGGCCTGAATGTTTTTCCTGTAGGAACGCTGCCGCAGCTTGTCGAAATACTCTCGGGAGTGGAGGATGCATCCCCCTTTCGATCCGATTTCAAGGGATTATTTGAAAACCATGACAACCAGATTGACTTCAGTGATGTCAAAGGTCAGGACAATGTAAAAAGGGCCATGGAAATAGCAGCCGCAGGGAATCATAACATAATAATGGTTGGTCCCCCGGGCGCGGGAAAGACCATGCTTGCAAAGCGTATTCACACCATACTGCCTAACCTTTCCTTTGAAGAAGCGCTGGAAACCTCAAAAGTATACAGTGTTATGGGACTGATGCCCGAAGGAAAAGGACTGATAACAACAAGGCCCTTCAGGTCACCACATCATACGGTATCTGATGCAGGCCTCATAGGAGGCGGCCAGAATCCCAAGCCGGGAGAAGTAAGCCTTGCCCATAATGGTGTGCTTTTTCTGGATGAAATTCCCGAGTTCAAAAAAAATGTCCTGGAGGTATTAAGGCAGCCCATGGAGGAAGGTTATGTAACCATAACAAGAGCCAATTCGACAGTAACCTACCCAGCCAATATAATGCTTGTAGCAGCAATGAATCCATGTCCATGCGGATATTTCGGGAGTACCAAGAGAGAATGTCACTGCTCATATACACAGATACAGAGATACAGGACCAAGGTTTCAGGCCCGCTTATGGACAGGATTGACATACACATGGATGTACCTGCTGTGGAATATAAGGAACTCTCCGCAAAGGAACAGGGGAAGACCTCAGCCGAAATTCTTGAAGACCTTAATAAGGCCAGGGAGATCCAGAAGGAACGATTTAAAAATCTTAAAATACACAACAATGCCGGAATGACCGGAAGACACATAAGAAAATTCTGCGAGATTGACAGCGCATCCGACAAACTCCTCGAAACCGCAATGGAAAAGCTCGGATTAAGTGCAAGAGCGCATTCAAGGATTCTCAAGATTGCCAGAACCATAGCGGATGTTGAGGGAAGTGAAAATATAAAATCGGATCATATCGCTGAGGCAATACAGTACAGGAGCCTGGACAGGAAAATTATAAGGTAATTTGTTTGAAATAATTGTTTTTTTAACTTGATGTTCCAAAAAACAACTGTAAAATAGCCTATATTGACCGCAATAACGACAGCAGAATAAGTAAGGATTCTAAAAGAAAACTTATCCTCTTTCCCAATCTGAACAATCGAATAGTATTACAACCTCTGTTTTATGAAGTAATTTTTGTATTTTTCTTGTTTATTGAATTACCACAAAATATTGGCAGGAATAGTATTCTAACCAAATAACCTCATAAAAAAATGAAAGGAGCTATTATGAATATCGATTTTCATTATTACGGGACATATGTTGCTGCCAGGCTGGCAGGCTATGATTTTACTTCGGCACAGACTATTGCGCATGCTGCACAATATGTCGATGATTCAGATGAAGTAATGTTGAAAGATCCCATGGGATCCTATTATATTAGAGATTTTACACCTACCTGTACCCACAGTACAGAGTATAAACGATCTTCTTCACAAGAATTTCCACTGGTCTGAAGAGGCTTTTAGAAGCATTGCAGATATTTGGACTGTATTTCATTTTTTACCCGGCAATTATGGTGAAAACGAACCTATACAAAAATATACCGGGCCTCTTAATCATAGGGGGACCATTTATAAATGGACATTTGATGATGAATCAAGAAATCAGTTTAAACTGCTCTGTCAGTCAAATAGTCTACTCGTTAAAAGAATGGTTAATGATATTATTAATAACCATGTTGACAAGGATTATACATTAGAGTTTGCAGGTCTTAGGATGCATACAATAGCAGATTCATGGGCGCATATGTTTTACATAGGAATACCCGCCTGGTTTGCCAATAATGCAGGAGAAACAGTTTATAGATACGAGGGAGATAAAAAGATCCCTGTAGCATGGAAAAGGGTCTGGCCCTGGGATGACAGTACTGATATTTTTAATGGTGAATCCGCTTCTCCCAATATGTTCGCCTATAATTCTCTTGTTTACCTTGGCCATGGACGTATGGGCCATCTTCCGGATTATCCTTATTATGTATATGAATACAAACCAGAATGGTCTGAAAACGCCATAATTAAAGACAACTATACATATTTTTTGAAAGCAATAAAACAATTGACCAAGGCCCTGGAATGTATAAGGACCAAAACTGAATTTGATATTAACACATATGCAAATCTTACAGATGATGTGGAAAAAATAATAAAAGAAGTCCTGGGGACAAAAAACAATGATCAGTGTGATGCATGGAAAAGGAATATCGGCAGGATAAAAATTGATGGAAAACCACTGGAAGTGCCTGAAGAATACAACAAAAATAAATGGCTGGATGAAGTTAAGGCATGTATAGAAAGAAGGATGCCTATTAAAATGACAAGTTATTATCATTTCAATAAATCAGCTACATTACAGCTAAAACTGGTTAGAAATGAACTGGAAGAAAATAACATTTCTATCGATTCTATTCCTAAAGAGCGCATTGTAAGTACAAAATTTAAATGCAAAAAAGGAAAACAAGTTGGAACGATGCATAAAGGATTGCAATACTACCCAAAAATGAATGAGGTCGGAATTACTTTAGATATTATAAAACCAACACCCAAGCTTCTAACATCCGGGGATATTATAGAAATCAGAACACGTGAAACAAGCGTAGGGGAGTATAATTTTCTTGGTGCATGGGAAACACCATGGCTTTATTACTATACGAGATACTATGACTTAAGCAAACAAAAATGGCAAATCGAAAAGGTCGACACTTCTAAAGATGAAAAAATCAGGGCTGGAGATGAAGTAAGGTTTAGAAGTATGCATTTTGAAAAGAAACCATACCTATGTACGGTTGACTACATTTTCGGAGGTACATACCTTAGCACCCAGTCCAACAGTTCTTCTGATAAGTCGATATGGATAATGGAAAACCTTACTGAATTTAATATGTATATTGTTACCACTGATTATTTCAGGTCGGACATCATTGACCTAAATACTTCTGCATTGATTCACAACGATATAAAAGAAGACGGCATTATTGATTCAAGCGGCAATGTTGACAAAAATATCCTCAGAAAAGCATTGGACAGTATTAGTTTGGGATTTCTTCAAGTTGAACTCAATGATGAGCAAAAAGAACAAGTGTTAATACAGCTTAGGAAACTCGTTAATTATTCAAAGTAACCAGTAAATACTCTGTATATATAACATATTAAACCATATCTATAAATGAACAAAAAACACGTATAAACATTTTACTTTTAATAAAATTTAACAAAGTAATTTGACACAAACTACTTAAATCAACTTCTATTAAATTATTTAATAAGAATCATGATTGAAGATGGTGAAAGAACAATCGGCGCGTTTCTGGGACAATGTCTCAACTTAGATTTGCATTACACTACATGCGGAAACAGGGTTAGTAATAATTAAATTCTCCATATTTTTTGTCAAGACATTTTGGGAAACGCGGTTGACCTC
>JASFHE010000058.1:0-16412 GCA_050123415.1 Desulfobacteraceae bacterium
AGGAGTGGCCCTCCGATACAAGCCTCTTTATTAACCATGGCCCTATAAAACCGGTCGCTCCGGTGATAAGATAATTCAATCTGTGACCTTTCTATATATCGGTGATCTTCTGCCAGTAGTAAAAAATCCACGCACCGTATTCGGCAAGTACCCATCTGACCTGACGCCCATCTCTCCACCATGACGAAGGATCAAACGGATCGGTCTTTGCCGAAACAGAAGCCACGTCCAGATTATTTTTATACATCTCCTTCCAGATATGTACAGCACGCCTTGTATGGTATTTACTTGTTATAAGTATTATTTTTTTGTATCCCTTTTCAACAATTTCTCTACCCACGGCTTCGGCTTCACTAACAGTATCATATGCATCTTCTGCACTTACCGGTATTACATCATATACTGGAACACCAAGCATTTCAAGAATACGCATCCTGTCTTCATACCATGGGCAGCAACTCTTAAAACCCATGGCCTCAAGTTCACGCAATGAATCGGTTTTTCGATTACCATTGATCACTATCTTTTTTACCAGACCTTTTTTGTATATCGAAGCGGCTTCAACAAGGCGGGGATAGTATTCAACTCCTGTATTCAAAATAACAGCAGCTTCTGATTTTGTAGGTAAATCATCATGAATAAGGAATTCACCCATGTATTTGAAGAATCTTCCAGATAGTAAGTACACTACGATCAGGACACATAATATTATGATTAATAAAACAAATATCTTATATTTTCGAGCAGGTTTATTCATTAGATACCATTTAACCATTCAACAAATTTTTTATCACCTTAGCGAGGGACGGCAGATGCATCAGGATATTTGAATAGGTCTGATTGGCAAGGGGGCAGCAGCATTTTTTATCTTTTATATACTTTCGTACTTTCCTGGCATCGCTGCTGCTCCACAGCAAATTAAAATTGTAATTATAATCCCTTAAATTTCCCATTGACATATTATAACCCAGTGTGCAGCAGGGCCATATATCACCGTATGGACTCATATGTGCATTTGATATCCCTGCATAGCATGGGATAACCTGCCTGTTTTCTTCCATCACCCTTATTGCGATCCTGTAATAAACCATGCGAAAAGCATTATTGATCCTCTGAAAAAATGGCAACTCATGCTTCTTTTCCTGTATCTGCCGGATAAAAACATCGATCGCCTTCCTGTAAAATTCAACTTCAGGTGTTATTGGATCCTCCAAATTAAACATCTCAGACCTTTTTTCCGCTATTTCATTCCTGTAACTGTCCGGCTCCATTGCCATGGCGAACCGTGATATTTCTTCAATATCATTCACATTCCAGTTTGAAATGACAGTACCCAGTTCCACATGAAGGTTGGGATACTCTGTTTTCATACTCTTTAATCTCTTGAAAAGATCAGCCACCTTTTCAAAATTCCCTTTTATACCTCTTATTTCATCATGCTTTTCTCCTGCATGATCAAGACTCGGCTTAACTGTAAGTTGAATACCCGGATTTATCTTTTTGATTATTTCAAGTATTTCCCTGGTTTTCTTTTCAATAATATTAACAGCTATAGCATTGGTTGGGATATGAATAATAGCAGGTGTGAGATATCTGCATGCAAGTTCTATGATCCGAGAGAAATCCTGCCGCAGAAAAGGTTCTCCACCGCTTATGTTGCAGACATAGACATGCCCCAGTGATTTGAAAATCTTTTCTATCTCTTCAATAGTCAGTTCATCTTCTCTTTTATCAGGATTGTCCCTGTACAGCTTCCATATACTGCATGTTCTGCATCTGGACTGACACAGATTTGTCACTGAAAATGTTAAATTAAGTGGTGTACCGGGTGATACCAGCCCTAACCTGAAAAGACGGTAGCGTATTATTTTTGGCAGTATTTCTTTTATATATCCCATATGGCTGCTTCAGATTGATATTTTTTCATTTATCAGTTTTTCATATATGTTAACAGTCTCAGCAGCAATCCTTTCCCAGGATATGCCTTCAGCTATTGTTTCGGTGTCCTGAGACATTCGCTTCAGCATTGATCGATTTTTTAAACAATATATTATTCTGTCCGAGAGGGCCTTTATGTCTCCTGGGGGAACTACATTCTCTTGATCCATGACCAACTCTGGCAACCCACCTGTTTTTGTTACTATCATGGGCTTTTTGTATGCTACTGCTGTTGCGCCCACACCGCTTTGGGAATCGAACCGGAGATAGGGCAATATTACCAGATCAGAAGCCAGAAAATATTTTGCAACTTCATCTGTATCTATGTAATGAAGATGCTTCTCTACATGTTCGGAAATATTCTTTTTTCTTATAATATTTTCATACCTGTCCCATGATTGCCATAATCTGCCGGCAATAACAAGTCGCGCTTCCGGGATTTCATTCAGGACCTCTGCAAACGCATTTAATGCAATATCCAACCCTTTATAGGCCCGAATCGCTCCGAAAAACAGAATAACTTTATCCTCCCGATCAAGTCCAAATTCACGCCTTGCCTCATCACGATCAATATTCTCTAAGCTCTGAAAAAACAGGGGTCCATGGGGAATAACCGAGATCCTTCCTCCTTCAATCTTAAAAACATTTGTCAGCAAATCTTTGTTAGCCCCTGAATGCACAATAAAATGGTCACTCAGTTTAAATAAAATCCTGGAGCACATATTATACAAGATCTTTTTCTCATGCTGGACAATATTATGAACTGTAAGAACAACAGGACGTCTTCTAAGTTTATACAGAGAACAGATGGCAATGTAGACAAATATTAAAGGAGGGCTCCACCATTGGGCATGGAGGATCTGACCTTTTGAAAAAATTCCTTCAACGATCCAGGTTAAAGGATTGTACCATGTAAGGTTCCGTTTCACTCTAAGATTTGAAGATTCTTCGAGCACGGGGAAAGTATGATCTTCTCTTAAAACGCCACCGGGATAGAGAAATGAGGGGTATATACTTTTAAAAGAAATAAACTCAATCCTTTTTAGACGTGAAACTGCAAGGGTAAAAGCGAGACAATAACTGCTCAATGCCCTCAGGGGAGGAAGTGAACCAAGTATTGTAACAATTTTAAGGTCTGAGGCACTTTCTTTAGTCATTCGCTTTTCTTATTTATTGGTTCCTGTACCTGTTTCTTTCGCTTCTCTCAAACCGCATCTGGCTTATCTGTTCGGAAATAATCCCCATAAAAAAAACGATAATCGCTGTTGTAAAAAGAAGAGCGCTCATGTTGGTGAACCGGCCTGAGGTGATATATGTATAGATATAATAGAAAAAGCCAATGAGAAAAATGAAGAAACTCACAGGCAGAAAAATCCTGAAAGGGGAATACAGAGCGCAGATCTTTGTTATTATCATAAAGAATCTTACTCCGTCACGAAAAATACTGATATTGCTTTTACCCTTTCTTCTCTTTTGTACCTTGACGGGTAAATATTTCAGGCTTCTTCCGTTTCTTAAAACACCAAGTGTCATGGTTGTTGGGTATGAATAGGTATTAGGTAAAAGATATAAAAGGCTATTGGCTATCTCTGCCTTTACAGCCCTGAACCCTGAAGTAAGATCCTGTACCTTGAATTTTGCGACATAACCGGCGAGCCAGTTAAGCATCCGGTTTCCAATGCCTCGAAACAGTGAAACCTGACTCTTCTTTGAACGTGCACCCACGACCATATCGTAGTCCGGTAAATATTGAAGCATCTTGATTATATCTTCGGGATCATGCTGGCCGTCACCGTCAATAAAAACTAGTATATCACCAGAGGCGATCCTGATTCCGCTTTTTATGGATGCCCCGTTCCCCATGTTGTATGGGTGACTGTATACAATAATACCTGAATCCCTTGCCTCATCACCAGTCCGGTCGGTGGAACCGTCATTCACAACTATTATTTCAAAGTCAGAGTCTACCTTTCTTATCTTCTCAATAACATCTTTAATAGTCTCTGCCTCGTTATATGCCGGTATAATTATAGATACATCTGTTCTTTCCATATTAACATCCTGATAAAATCAACTGTATTCAAGTTCTTATGATACATCCCCTTCGTTTTAAGCACTCACGATGATAAATCCTTTGTTTTCAGGGTATGTAACCCAACACCATTTTTATAAAAAGCTGATGCAGTATAATTCCTGAAAAAGGCTTGAACTTGCCCCTGTTTCTCTACCGAACAATTATCTTTTACCCATTTATCAAAAAGCGGGAACGAGACCAGGAAATATGTAATACCCCTTTTTTGAAATCCGGATAATATCTCCTCCGGATTACGGGCCTTTAAAATAATCCTGTGAAGCAGGCCTGAGTTAAAGTAATAATCTCTGTCACAGTAATATCCTCTCCTTCCCAGATAAATGAAAAAAATTTTTGAATCTGAAGCCAGATTTTCATTTATGAATTTAAGAGCAGGATATTCAGGGATAAAATTCGATATATACTCATCACGGCTGATTCTTCCACTGATATAGGACAAAGGATCAACTTTTCCAAACAGCTTTATTATATAGGATACATTCAATACCAGGCAAAACAAAAACAGAAGTACAACACATGCACCGCCTGCTGATTTATTAAACCGTGATGTCATCCCGTTAAAAATATCAAACAGATTCTTTATACCCAATATGGATAATACTGTCAAAGGCGGTATAATCGGTGCAATATAACGAATCCTGAATACAGCAGAAAACAAAGCTATTAAAATAAAGAGAATACTGAAGGACAGCATAATCAGTTTTTCTCTTCTAAGTAACTCGGGTACATTTTTTACCGGCAGGAAGGCAAGCAGTGAAAATATCAATAAAAAAGGATTCAGTTTACCGTCAAAATACCGCGGATTTCCGTCCTCACCCTGAAAGAAGATTCTAAGAGGCAGCATTGATATTTCCAGACCTGACTCTCCATAGGCAAAATGTCTGAAGGTAAATAATCCTCTGTTTTGCCTTGTCATTTTTTGTGCATTTTTATTAACGGGTGCAACCGAAACCGGCGGATGAAAAACTTTATTGTAGAGAGGATAAATAGGATTCTCTTTCCAGCAATAGTTTCTTATCATCCACGGCGAAAAAACCGCAAGGGCAGTAAAGACAAAAATAACACAGGAAAGGATTGATCTGGACAAAATTGCTTTTCTATTTATACTGTACCTTGAATATGTAAAAGGAATAAATAATGAAAGTAACGCGAATGTAACCAGACTGTTGTATTTTGTTCCAAGGGCAAGCCCGCACATTATCCCCGAATAAACCAGGTACCTGGCTTTGAATCCTTCTCTCAGCCATTTCATTACTAACAAGAGCGAAGTGAATGAAAAAAAAATTACTCCAAGGTCCACATAGACGGTTGTTGATAACTTTACTATTACAGGTATTGAGAGGAAAAATAATGCTCCTGACATACCATAAACAAACCCTGCTCTCTTTTTTAAATAATTGAAAATCAACCATGCAGTTAAGAGTGCGAATGAAAAATGTATCAGTTTAGGGATAATATCGTTGCCGAAATAGAGGGGAATCATATATAAAAGATTAAGGTTCATAGGATAGTATGAAAAATCCATAAAAGGAATTTCATAGATCCCCCCGTGATTTAAATAGAGTTTTGGGACAGCCAGATGATGAACAAGCGCGTCCTTGCTGACAGGCGGAACCATGCACATAACAACGACCACGGCTGTCAGCATAATCAGAGACAGCACCAGTAATCTTAATCCATTTTCTTTACTTAGATATCGGGTTAAAGCCATACAAAATGCCATATAGTAAATTTATGATAATTTTTCTAAAACATAATAACTTAATATTACATTAAATGGAATCATTTAAATATTTTTTATTTAAATTATGCGGGAGTTCACAGATGCATCTTACAGTATTAGGTTCAGGCACATCAATCCCCCTTTCATACAGGGCCTCACCATCCCTTATGCTGAATGTGGATGGGGAGATACTGCTTCTTGACATGGGGCCGGGGACATTAAGGCAGCTTGCGCGTGCAGGGATAAACAACAGCTCAATCAGTCATGTTTTATTCAGCCATTTTCATCCTGACCATACGGCAGATCTTATCCATTTTTTGTTTGTGACCCGTAATCCGCTTATTTTTAACAAACGGGAGCCATTCATATTGTCCGGCTCAAAAGGCCTGAAAAACCTGATTGATAAACTTCAGAAGGCATACCCCGGGTGGCTTGAATTGCCGGAAGATAAAATGATTATAGAAGAATACAGTAATCTTGAAACAGCAGTAAGGAGTTATGAAAAATATACAGTTTCCACTTATCCTGTAGATCATACTGAAAGCAGTCTGGCCTACCGTATCGAAGATAAAAACAGTAAGAGCATTGTATATACCGGTGATACGGATTTTTGTGAAGGAATATCATCATTTGCTGAAGGTGCCGACCTCCTTATACTCGAATGTTCTCTTCCCGAGGGAGGCAATACCAAAGGGCATTTAAACCCCGTACAGGCAGGACGGCTTGCGTCATTATCAGGGGCAAAAAAACTTATGCTTGTTCATTTCTATCCAGAAGTACTGTCAACGGACATCACAGGCGAATGCAGAAAATTCTATAACGGGGAGTTAATACTGGGCAGGGACATGCTTCAGATTAAAATCTAATATAGTCTTTCCAGCATGTAATCATTAAGGGCAAGCAGGTTATCTCTGTGTGAGGAAGCGGGAAAGTCCTTTAGATATTTTGCGGCCTCTTCAACATATTCCTGTGCCCTATCCTTTGTCTTTTCCATGTTTCCGCTTTCCCTTACAACACTGATAAGTTCATCGTAATCTTCTTCTTTATCACTTCCATTATTAAGAAGTGATTCAAATCTCTTTGATTCACTCTCTTTCATATCCGGGATGGTATAAATAAGGGGAAGAGTAATCTTACCTTCTCTGAAATCCTTTCCAACCGGTTTTCCTAATTCCTCTTCGGATGACGAATAGTCAAGCAAATCATCCACCATCTGGAAGGCTATCCCCATGTTGAGCCCGAATTTTTTAAGGGCTTCCACTGTATTTTTGTCAGCCTCTGAAACAACAGCTCCTATTTCACAGGATACGGAAAGCAGCTCAGCGGTTTTTAACGTGATTATCTTAAGATACTCTTCTTCTTTTATATCCCATTTCCCTGTACAGATAAGCTCCCTTACCTGCCCTTCAGTCATGCGTACTCCTGTTTTATTAATAATAGTAAGAATATCGAAGTTTTTTGATTCTATGGCGACATTAAAGGCCATGGAAAACATAAAATCCCCGGTTAATACCGCGGCAGTATTCCCCCACAAATTACTTGCAGATGGTTTTTTTCTGCGTGTATCTGCATTATCAATAACATCATCATGCAGGAGAGAGGCACAATGAATATATTCAAATATTGTCGAAAGACGGTACATGTCCTCTTTTTCATAGCCGCACATGAGGGCGGTCAGAATAAATAACAGCGGACGAAGCCTTTTTCCCTCACCCAGAAGGGAATGCCTGCAAATCTCCTCAATAAGTGGTTCATTTGAGCTGATACTTTTTTCAAGTTCATTTTCTATTTTGTTAAAATGACTGGTAAACCTGTCAAAAAACTGATTTTCTCTGCCCACAAGGCTTCTCCGGTATATTTCAATACTTTGCTCAACTTCCATAACTCTGAATGGAAGGGATTTAATTAGTGCCCATCCAGAAAGAGACAAGTTCTGGATGGAGCTTTCAGCGGTCAGCTTTCAGCGGTCAGCTAAGTCTTTATTTTAAAAGCCTTTTGCTGAAAGCTGAACGCTGAGTGCTGACAGCTACCGAACAAAAACTTTAGTTTTTGGATGGGCACTAATTAACATCTCAATTATTATTATTCAACCTAAATATCATATGATTTCACCCACAAGATCATATGGATGAGCTTCGGTTATCAATACGTTCCGTATTTCTCCGGGCACTCCTTTTCCCTTATTAATAAGTACCTGGGTGTCAACATCAGGTGCCATTCGTACTGTTCTTCCGCATAAAAGAAGGTCTGTTTCGGATGATACCCCCTCTATAAGAACCGGAACTATTCTGTTAATCATTGCCTCGTTTTTTTTCAGGGAGATATCCGCCTGAAGTTTCATAACTGCGTCTCTTCTTTTTTCTGACACTTTTTTATCCGGGGTCCCCTGCATGCGTGCCGCAGGAGTTCCATTTTCGGGACTGAAAATAAATATCCCTAAATAATCAAATTCCGTGTCCTTTACAAAGTTAAACAGTTCCTCAAATGCTTCATCTGTCTCGCCCGGAAATCCAACCATCATTGTGGTCCTGATGCTGAAGTTCCTGTTATATGAACGAATACGCCGGATCAGTTCGGCCGGGGCCTCACCTTTTATCTCCCTGTTCATAGCTTTGAGTACTTTTTTATTTGCATGCTGGAAGGGAATATCCAGGTAAGGAGCAATTGCCTCTTCACCATTCATTAGCTCTAATAAAGAATCCTTTATTTCGTATGGATGAGAATAAAGCACTCTTATCCACTCTATCCTGTCAATTAAAAGAAGGGCCTCAAGCAGGCCTTCAATAGAAGCACCATTCTGAAGGTCTGCGCCATAAATTGTCGTATCCTGGGCAATGAGATTAATTTCCTTAACACCCCGGTCTCTCATGACCTTTGCCTCAACCACGATTGATTGAATTTCCCTGCTCCTCAACGGCCCTCTTATCGAAGGAATAGCACAATATGAGCACCTGTGATGACAGCCCTCGGCTATCTTGAGATATGCGGAATAGAATGGAGTTGTCTGGATTCTGGGTATTTCATGGTCGGCCAGAAATAAGGGGCGTCCGATATAAAAGGGTGCCCCTGAATTATTGCCGGATTCTACCAGTTCGACAATTTTTTCCAGTTCACCCGTGCCCAGCCATCCGTCCACTTCGGGCATCTCCCTTTTTAGTTTATATCCGTATCGCTGCACAAAACAGCCGGTTACTATTACCTTCTCAATCTCTCCGCTTTTCTTTTTTTCAATGACGTCCAGTATAACATCAATAGCCTCTTCCACTGCAGACTGCAGGAATCCGCATGTATTTACTATTATGATATCCGAATCAGCCATGTCACTCACTACCCGATAATTCATGCGAGATAGAAGCCCAAGGATATTTTCGCTGTCAACAAGGTTTTTTGCGCAGCCCAGGCTTATCAGGAATATTTTTTTCTTTAATGCTGTCATGGTATTAATACAGGGAAGACAATTTTATTGTTTATACTTACCTAAACTTACCGACAACCTTCTAAGCAGTGTCATACCAAATCTTTTGAGGAAGAGGAGTTGAAGATCTTTTGAAGATTTATCAAGAAGCATGGAACTTATTCTTAAAAGAATAGAGTCTGTATCGGCTGTAACTGATGCCACCCGTGAATCTCCGCTCAGGTACGCCATTTCGCCAAAGCATTCGCCTCTTGATATTGCCGCGATGTCGATATCATTCTTTTTTACAATTACCTGACCGCTTAATATCACATAGAATGAATCATCTATCTCGCCTTCATTCATTATTATCTTTCCTGCAGGCACTCTTACAATACTGGCGGTATCTATTATCTTGCGTACCTGGTCTCTGGTGAAACTGCTGAAAAAATGGATATTGCGCACATAGTCTACTATATCATCAGTCTTTTCTGTTTGTGTTGCCCCTGCTTTCAGTCCTCTTAAAGCGACCTTCAGGTCATAGGCCAGATCCATGCAGGTCTGGTATCGTTTGTTTTTTTCCTTTGCCAGGGCTTTTTGTGTAATATCCTCCATTATCTTCGGTATTTCCGGTCGCAATTCACTTACAGGCCGGGGATCTTCATTGGTTATTTTATACATTATCGAAAAATAGTTATCACCGGAAAAGGCCTTTTCACAGGTAAGAAGCTCATAGAGGACACACCCCAATGAAAACACATCACTTATTCCGTCCACTTCCTCTTCTCTTATCTGTTCAGGAGACATATAGCCTGGCGATCCGATAATTTCTTTTGACATTGTCTTATCGGCTTTAATCTTTGCTATACCGAAATCAGTTATTTTTATATCGCCTGACTCATTGAGCATTATGTTAGATGGCTTTACATCCCTGTGGATGATGCCGTTCTGATGGGCATAATCAAGGGCTCTACAGGCAGAGACAATAATCTCTGCTACCCTGTTTACCGAAAGTATATTTTCTTTTATACAATATTCCGAAAGTGTAGGACCGTTTATATACTCCATTGTGATGTAGCAAAAATCCCTGTACATTCCGGCATCATATATCCCTACAATATTTGGATGCAGCAGGCGTCCTGCGGATTGTGCCTCGGTAAAAAAACTCTCCCTGTACTTTTCAGCGGTTTCCTTGCTTGCATCTGAGTGAGGTCTCGATATCTTTATGCTTACGTCCCTTTTTATATATGGGTCCCGCCCTTTATAAACGATTCCCATGCTGCCCCGTCCGAGCTTTTCAACAATTTCATAACGTCCCACTTTTTTAATATCATGAAGATCATTCAGAAACCGTTTATCGACAGGGCTTACGGCTTTCCCTTTTCCCAGGAACTTCGTGCTGAGCCATCGGGTTATTCCCATTCTGGACGGTTCGAGTTCGTTTTCACTATCTTTGCCGGTCAAATCGATGATTTATCTCCTCATGTTTTTATGTAATCTCAATAACATAGAAAATATAAAAAGTATATTGTCATTTATTACGAAATTCGAATGAATTATTTAATATATCGGTCAATCTTTCTTTTGTGTTTAATTCAGGATTATCTGTTATAAGTTCAAGAAGTCTACGGAGTATCTTCCCTACCGCAGGTCCCGGATCAAGCCCCATTATTTCCATAACCCTTTTTCCATCCAGTGCAAGGTCAGCGATATCAATAGACATATTATCATTCTTCATCTTTTCAATTCGCTGTCCAAGATGTTCAATAATATCCTGTTTATTATCATTTGTGCCATGGGCAATGATATCAGCTTTTCTTAATATTAACAATTCATCGATATTATCCCAGCCTGCCCTTCTGATGAAACGCCGCACCGCGGCATCGCTCCATACCTCGCTGTAATCAATAAGATGAAGCGATATCAGGGTGGTTACCTTCTTTATTTCGTCCCTGCTGAACCTCAATCGTTCCATAATCTCTTTTGCCATCGACGAACTGACACTTTCATGCCTGTAGAAATGATATTCACCGTTAATTTCTTCTCTCACACGGGGTTTCCCGATATCATGCAGCAGCGCGGCAAGCCGCAATATACGGTTTGAAGGAACATTTTCAACTGTTTCAATTGTATGTCTGAACACAGTATATTTGTGCCATGAGTTCTGCTCCATTTCGAATCCTTCCATAAGCTCAGGCACAATATGTTCCATAAGACCGGTTTTACGCAGTAGTTCCAGCAGATTTGCAGGTTTCCTGCACAGGATTATCTTAATCAATTCATCCCTTATCCTTTCGACAGAGACCTGAGCCAAAATTGAAGCCAATGAATCTATTGCATCAATAGTTCCTTTATTGATTGTAAAATCAAGTTCTCCGGCGATTCTGACTGCCCTCAGCATCCTTAAGGGATCTTCCCTGAACCTGTCACCCGGATTATTTACAGCCTTTATTATCTTTCTTTTTATGTCGCCGGCCCCGCCATGGGGATCAAGCACGACAGACTTTTTTTCATCATAGGCCATTGCATTCAGAGTAAAGTCTCTGTGACTTAAATCACTGAATATATCCACTTTTTTGCCATCAGTCCCCTTCATTTTTGTTACTTCAAAAGGAATGCCAGAATGCACCAGTGTTACAGTTTCATGTTTTAATGAAAACTGCCTGATGTCATCAAAAACAGATTGAATTTCATGAACTTCGGCATCTGTGGCAATATCCCAGTCAATAGCCTCTTTCCCAAACAGGGCATCCCTTATTGCCCCTCCTACAATAAAGGCTTTAAATTCATTACTGTTCAGTTTTTTCAAAATAAAACTGACAAAGTCGGGGATCTTAATCCGAAACGGAAATTCCACTGTATTTTTTTGGTTTTTATAATTCATCCGATTCTTAAACCTGACGATATTTCAAATTTGTAAAATTACAATAAATTAATAAATTTAGATTGTTCAAGGTTCATTTTTTTAAATTATACCTATTTTATTATATTATTTTCCACTAATCTTTTGTTAAAAAGTTTTGACTATAATGCATCTCTTTTCTATAGTTGTCATCGTCCAGTGCAATCCTTCAGGATCTTTTTATTAAAATATAACGATAACGAGCCATTCAGGGAAAATATTATTTATCATATTTAAGTTGTCATGAAAATGGATCATTCAACCGCACCAAAATTGTTTTACGCTATTCTTTTTATTTTTCTAGGCCTTCTCTGCTGGCTCTGCTGGACTTTTCTTTCCGCCATCGTCCTTGGTCTGGTTATCACCAGCGCATTTCATCCATTATACTCATGGTATAAGGGTCTTTTCAAAGGCAGTGAAATTTTCAAGGCTGCTTCAATGACGATCTTTATTTTCCTGATATTAACTATTCCGATCAGCGGTTTTGTGGGAAGCCTCTACAGTGAAGCATTGGGATTATACGGACGTACAAGAAACTCTGTTTCACTCCAGAAAATCCAGGAAATTCTGAAAAGTGATTCAATCTGGGTAAAACGTATTAAAAAAATAAGTGAAGTTGCAAACATTGAGCTTGATGACCAGAGTATACAAAAGACCATAGCAACAAAATTGAAGGATTTTGGTCTTTATCTGACAACCCAGCTCAGTTCGGTTGTATCAAACCTGATGAATTTTTTGCTTGATTTTCTTCTTATGATATTAATCATATACTATATCTTCAGGGATGGGCCGATACTTAATAATTATCTTCTTTCATTACTCCCCTTCCCAAAGGCGCAACAGGAACTTATACTTGCCAAATTTCATGAAATGGGAAGGGCTATTATTTTCGGTAACGGCCTGTCAGGAATAATTCAGGGAATACTTGGAGGATTCGCATTCTACTTCTTCGGTCTTGGGTCTCCTTTTTTATGGGGAACAGTCATGGGATTCCTGGCCTTTTTGCCTGTAATCGGTGCATCGGTTGTATTTATCCCTGCAACAATAATATTACTTCTCCAGAATAAAATAGGGGCCAGTGTCGCATATTTCATCTATAACGCGACCTACAGCATAATAATAGAATACTTTATCAAGCCTAAACTTATCGGAAAAGGTATGAAAATGAACACTATCTTTGTTTTCATAGGAATACTTGGCGGCCTGAAACTCTGGGGAATACTTGGAATAATATACGGCCCCTTTATTGTGACAATCATTTTCACCTTATTTGAAATCTACAGGCTGGAGTACAGGCCAGCAAATATACAGGCGGAATGATTTTGTCTGAATCCAATAACAATTATAAGGAGGATATAATGCCAATAGGAACCACAATAACCCAACACATTCTCAATCAGCAGAGAGAAAATCCTGAAGCTACAGGTGCCTTTACCCATCTTTTACATGAACTTATTGTTGCGGCCAAGGTAATATCAAAGGAAGTGAACAAGGCCGGACTTGCGGATATTCTTGGGGCAACAGGAGACATAAATGTCCAGAATGAGAAGGTCCAGAAACTGGATGTTTACGCGAACAGGATAGTAATAGAAAGGATGCAGCACATAGGCCAGCTTTGCTGCATGGGCTCCGAAGAGGTGGCAGATCTTATTGACATACCGGCAAAATACCCGAAGGGAAACTATATTCTGCTTTTTGATCCGCTGGATGGTTCATCAAACATTGATGTAAATATAAGCATTGGAACCATATTTGGAATCTACAAGAAAAAAAGTGAAGAAACAGATATCAACTTTCTCCTCAACGAAGCCCTTCAGCCCGGTTACGAACAGGTAGCCGCCGGTTACTTCATATATGGCTCAAGCACGATAATGGTTTACACCACAGGTAACGGGGTACACGGCTTTACCCTTTACCCCAGCGTCGGCGAATTCCTGCTTTCGCACGAAAATATAAAAATCCCTGAAAACGGAAAGATCTACAGTGTAAATGAAAGCAATTACCAGTACTGGGATGACAATACAAAGGCTCTGATTGATCATTTTAAGACAAAGAACAAAAAAACAGGAAAGTCATACACTGCAAGGTATGTAGGAAGCCTGGTAGCAGACTTCCACAGGAACCTGTTAAAAGGCGGAATTTTTATGTACCCCGCGGATAACAAAGACCCGAAGAAAGCCACAGGTAAGTTAAGGCTTATGGTAGAGGCAAATCCGCTTGCCATGGTTGTAAAACAGGCCGGAGGTTACGCGAGTAACGGAACAGGGGCCATCCTTGATATGCAGCCGCAGGAACTGCACCAGAGGGTTCCATTGTATATAGGCAGTAAAGAGGATGTAATGCTTGCGGAAAGATTCCTTAGAGGTGAAAGGGAGTAGATAAAAGAAAGGCCCAAGGCGCAAGGTTCAGGGCTCAAGGTTTTTCCTTGCACCTTACGCCTTGAGCCTTGCGCCACTTTAATATATCCTGAATATACGGAAACCCACTTTTACGATCCAAAACCATAGATAATTTTATCCCCCCCTGATCATTTCTATAAACGCATCAAGCCTTAATGCTGTTCTCCTGTCTATCTCACCGGGTCTGTCGCCTTCGATTGTCAGTATGGGGATATTTAATTTTTCCCTCAGGACAATATCGTACAGCTGCCTGTAACAGAATGTCTGGGTATAATGTATGAGGCCATCCAGATTTCTTTCTCCGATTTCCTCCTCAATATCCTTGATCCTTGCTTCCGAGCCATAGGGATATGTGTATCGGGTATACTGGTCAACTATATCATCGGTATCATAAGGCATACTGAACTGTCGCTGAACCTCATTAAATACCACCCTCGCACCTGTTGATTCAATATACTGATAAAAATTGGAAAATATCGGAGGAACTCCGAGTACTCCCAGCCGGATATCGGATTTTAACTCTTTTCTGTCTTTTATACCTGTAAGGAATGTATCGATTTCACTTTCAAATTTTTCAGGATCAGATTTAAAATCCGAACCGGATACTAAAAAGATGTGATTTTCAAAACCTGTTACTATATTGTCGATGTAGGTAAGACGGTCAAGTTCCCTTAGTTTTTTTCTTATTTTATCAAACCGTTTTTTTTCTTTTTTTATATCTTTCCATGAGGTTGAAAAATTTTTTCTGAACACGTCAAGTTTTTCTTTAACAGAATCATTTTTGGGGAATAAAGGATAATCAAAGGGCAATACCTCTATTCCCTTCAGGTCCATTATCTCTGCAAGGGCTATGGTATTGCTGCAATCACCCCCTGTTACCGCGATGATACGTTTTATGTCATGGTTGATTACAGTTGAATATATCCCCTTGATCCACGCGCAGATATTATTGGAAAATCCGGCGGATTCCGATTGCGTAACAAGACTCTCCGGGTCTTCGGACTCAATAAAAATATTATTAATATCAACAGGCTTTAAACCGGAAGCATAGATAATCTCAATCGGGACAGTAGATGTGATTCCAATCAGGTTATTTTGCGAGCTGGTTATCAATTCTTTTTGCCCCTACCTGATAAAATTTTTCATCAGGGAGTTCAATGCATGTGAGTTTGTTGCCAAAAACAGCGCCGGTATCCAGACCGATTTTGTTGGAAACAATATAGGGTGCGGGAAAGGGAGTATGACCGAATATTACCTTTTTTCCAAAATCATATTCTGAAAAGATAAAATCCTCTCTGATCCATAATTTATCTTTTATGGATTGTTTTTCAATTTCAATACCAGGCATAAGGCCGGCATGCACAATATAGTAGTCATCAAGCTCAACAAGGGTTTTTAAAGACTTTACAAATGATACATGCTCCGGCGGGATACATATCTTATCATTAACCCTGTAACTGTTAAGCGTGGCTATGCCTCCATTTATAAGAAATGCATTTTCATTCCTGTTGTAAAAATAATCGAGAAAAAGGCTTTCATGATTCCCCATAAGACACTGGATATTTGAAGATGTTTCCATCAGTTTTATCAGAATATCGATCACACCTTTTGAATCATTACCCCTGTCGATATAATCACCGATAAAGATCAGGTTATCCTTTTCAGAATCCCACGGAATAATGTTAAGCATTTCTTCCAGCATATCCCTGCAGCCGTGCAGGTCGCCAATTATAAAGGATTTACTATTTTCATTCATTTCAGACTATGGGTGATAGAATATTTAATGCCCTGCCTCAGGAGGCAGGGCAGATACTAACTTCCGGTAAGCTTTATGAGGCATTAATCCCTTCCGCCGCCAAAAATTCTGAGGAGCATAAGAAAAAGGTTAATAAAATCAAGGTATAAAGCAAGTGCACCTAAAATTGCCCCTTTTCTGACCACTTCGCCATCGAGTCCGGCAGGTT